>NZ_JABEPJ010000019.1:0-85013 GCF_013002825.1 Pseudoalteromonas sp. NEC-BIFX-2020_002 | reverse complement strand
TTGCTTAGTAAACTAAGTTCGGCTGTTAGAACTCAATCTGTACGAGTGCCCACACAGATGATTGCTTTATATTGTTAAAGAACGTTGCGATTAAAGCGCTTTGCTTTATCTCGCTAGGGCTGCGCATGTTACGCTTTCCTATTTTTTTGTCAACACTTAAATTTAAACTTTATAAAAATTTAAACTCAAGTTTTACTCGACTCACTGATTAACTCTTGCCCCGCTATGCGTTGCGCTCTGCCGTCTCAGTGGGGTCGCATTATAGGGCGCGGCTGATTTTACGCAAGCGTTATTATCACTAATATTGCATTTATTTCGCTTTTGTAAGATACACAAAAGAAACTGACATGTTACCCACAAACATCTGTGGATAACATTCACTGTAAAACGATGAAATCGTAATAATCACGATATGAGTTATCCTGAAACATTGATTTATTATTCTATTTTTAAAATCAAACACAGCTAACAAGTAATATAAAATATCAACCTCAGTAAACAGATAATAATACTCCAGCGATTACTATTATTGGTTTTGGAAACTAGCTAGACCCAGCTCCTCTGATTCATAACGTGTCCCGGTTAACTTTATCAACCAAACACTATCGATAAAAGTACGGCTAAAATATACAGTTTGACCATTAGGAATGTTAGGCATAAAAGACGTTATTGATTGCCATTGGCCATCTGTTTTATCTTTTAACTTCATCGCCGCATTAAAAAACGATCCATCTTCGTTTGCCTTTACCTCAAGTGCTGTTAATTGTTTTTCATCTCCTATTTCTATTAATGCACTCTCATTTAATAAGGCTAATAGCACTGGTTGGTGAATTGGAGCCAATGATTTTAGTTTTTTAGCAATTTTACTATCAATTGTTATCTCATTTTTCAATTTATAAATATCGGCTTTAACTGCAAAAACAGGTTCGGCATTAGCTTGATAACTTACCAATAATAAAGCCATGGAGCTAAGTAATAAATAGACGTATTTTTTCATAATAAAATATATCCTTTCGTTAGTTTGATAATACTAGCATAATTTAAAACAGCCCATAAAAAACGCTAATCCATTAATATTCAAAATATTCTTTTATTCATTTACATGAATATAATCATAAGCTCTATCTCTGGATTAGCTAATTGGTGATAATAATACGGCAACAATTAAGGAGAGAGTAATAAGTATGCAATCACTAGGAATAGAATTAAAACGTCTTCGAACAAACAAAAAATGGACTCAAGCATTTGCTGCTCGGGAAATAGGCATCCAACAATCTTATTTATCAAAACTAGAGAATGGTCAATTCATTCCCTCTCCTGAAGTGATCGAAAAGCTAAAATTGTGCTACGACGAAGTGTGTTTTAATAACTATTTACCTACAACACCATCAACAAACGTGCCGCTGAAAAAACTGCCCATATTAAGTTTTGTGCTGTTTATAATTGGTCTTATAGTTTGGCTATGTGCAACGTATGAAATTTTTTATTCTGAAACCTACTTTACTTATCAGGCAAAACAAGGTGAATTTTTAGCGTTTAATGTTAGTCAGCAATATCAAGGCGAACGCTTTATTGAAGGTGATGTTACTTACCAAATTGTCGGCGAAAGACAAGTTAGCAGGATCGAAAACCGCTTTCTAATTGTAGGTTCTGTAGTGTGTATTTTACTATCTATAGTTGCAGGTGTATTTTCACAAAGGTATAAGTTTCGTAAATTATAAACCCGATACTTAGTTGTTACTTAATTCTAAGAATATTATTTCAGCGCATTTATGGCGCTCTTTCCTCCTCGGGTTTCTCAATACTCAACCCAAGCTACGGCGCTAACACTTACTGCGAGCAACTGAAAGCTGACAACTTACCGCTTATGGCTTCTTTAAAAACAAAAAGCCCCGGCTAATGCCGAGGCTTTTATAAAACAGACTTAATTAAAAATTAAGCTTGTTTAGGACTAGAAATAACGTCTACTAATGTCCAAGACTTAGTCTTAGAAATTGGAGCGCATTCACGGATAGAAACAACGTCACCCGCTTTTGCTGTGTTATTTTCGTCATGTACGTGTAATTTAGTCGTACGTTTGATGAATTTCCCATAAATTGGGTGCTTCACGTAACGTGCGATAGCGATAGTGAAAGATTTTTCCATCTTGTCGCTGATTACAGTGCCTTGAAGAGTACGGATTTTATCGCTCATTATTGACCTGCCTTCTGGTTAATAATTGTTTTTACACGCGCGATATCGCGACGTACTGTTCTTAGCGTATGTGTCTGAGCTAACTGACCAGTGCTTGCTTGCATGCGCATATTAAATTGCTCACGAAGAAGTCCTAGAAGTTCAGCATTAAGCTCTTCTACGCTTTTGTCTTTTAGTTCGCTTGCTTTCATCACATTACCGTCCGAGTTACGAAAGTTGTTTTGAATGGCAGTTTACGAGCAGCAAGGTTGAATGCTTCACGAGCAAGCTCTTCAGAAACACCTTCCATTTCGTAAAGTACTTTACCAGGCTGAATTTCAGCAACCCAATATTCAACAGAACCTTTACCTTTACCCATACGGACTTCAAGCGGTTTGTTTGTAATAGGCTTATCAGGGAACACACGGATCCAGATTTTACCTTGACGCTTTACGTGACGTGTCATGGCACGACGAGCTGCTTCGATTTGACGAGCAGTCATGCGGCCACGGCCAGTAGCTTTCAAACCGAAAGTACCGAAGCTTACTTTGTTACCGTTTTGCGCAAGACCACGGTTGCGGCCTTTATGCGTTTTACGGAATTTTGTACGTTTTGGCTGTAACATTACTCGCTACCTCTACTTAGCACTTTTCTTGGCTTTCTTTGGTGCGCGTTTAGCTGGCTTCTCTTGCTCTTGTACTAGTGGTAAACCACCAATAACTTCGCCTTTGAAGATCCAAACTTTAACACCAATGATACCATAAGTGGTTAAGGCTTCAGAAGTTGCGTAGTCGATATCAGCACGAAGAGTATGTAGAGGTACACGACCTTCACGATACCATTCTGAACGTGCGATTTCTGCGCCGCCAAGACGACCGCTAACTTCAACTTTGATTCCTTTTGAACCAATGCGCATTGCATTTTGTACCGAACGCTTCATAGCGCGACGGAACATAACACGACGCTCTAGTTGAGAGGCAATGCCATCTGCAACTAACTGTGCATCTAGTTCTGGTTTACGTACTTCAGAGATATTGATCTGAGCAGGTACACCAGCAATCTTAGTTACCGCTTGACGTAATTTTTCTACGTCTTCGCCTTTTTTACCGATAACAACACCCGGACGAGCCGTGTGAATTGTTACGCGGATTGATTTTGCTGGACGCTCAATAACGATTTTAGACACAGAAGCCGCTTTCAATTCCTTAGTAAGGAATGTACGTACTTTGTGATCGCCAAAAAGCTGTGCAGAGAAATCTTTTGAACTCGCGTACCAGGTAGAAACCCAAGGTTTAGATATACCTAGGCGAATACCAGTAGGATGAACTTTTTGTCCCATTACTTATACTCCTAGCTATCTGAAACCACAACAGTGATGTGGCTTGTACGCTTAAGGATGCGGTCAGCGCGTCCTTTAGCACGTGGCATAATACGTTTCATTGTAGGACCATCGTCCACAAAGATCGTTGTTACACGTAGCTCATCAATGTCAGCACCTTCGTTATGCTCTGCGTTAGCAATAGCAGACTCAAGTACTTTCTTAACTAATACAGCCGCTTTTTTAGGGCTGTACGCCAGGATTTCTAGTGCGCGATCGACAGGTAACCCGCGGATCTGATCTGCAACTAGACGTGCTTTTTGCGCCGAACCAGAGGCGAATTTATGTTTAGCTAATGCTTGCATTTATCATTCCCCTCTTAACGTTTCTTCGCTTTCTTATCCGCAGCATGGCCACGGTAAGTGCGAGTTGGTGCAAATTCACCTAGTTTGTGACCGATCATTTCGTCAGAAACGAAAACTGGTACATGCTGGCGACCATTATGGACAGCAATGGTCAATCCGATCATGTTAGGTATGATCATTGAACGACGGCTCCAAGTTTTAATTGGCTTCTTTTCACCGCTTTCCAAAGCTTTCTCTACCTTCTTCAGCAAGTGTAGGTCTATAAAAGGACCCTTCTTGAGAGAGCGTGGCATGGCTATTCCTCAATATTACTTAGTACGACGACGTACTATAAATTTATCCGTACGCTTGTTCTTACGCGTCTTAGCACCTTTAGTCGGCTTACCCCATGGAGACACAGGATGACGACCACCAGATGTACGACCTTCACCACCACCGTGTGGGTGATCAACCGGGTTCATGGCAACACCACGAACTGTCGGACGAATACCACGCCAGCGATTTGCACCTGCTTTACCAAGTGAACGAAGCATATGCTCAGCATTGCCTACTTCACCTAGTGTCGCACGACAATCAGATTCAACTTTACGAACTTCGCCTGAACGAAGACGTAATGTTACATATTGACCATCACGAGCAAGGATTTGAACGTATGCACCAGCAGAACGTGCGATTTGAGCACCTTTACCTGGTTTTAATTCTACGTTGTGAACAGTCGAACCTACAGGCATATTGCGCATAGGTAATGCATTACCAGGCTTGATTGGTGCATCAACACCAGACTGGATTGCATCACCAGCTTTTAAGCCTTTTGGTGCGATAATGTAACGACGCTCACCGTCTGCATATAATACAAGAGCGATGTTTGCGCTACGATTTGGATCATATTCTAAACGCTCAACAGTGGCTGGAATGCCATCTTTAGTACGTTTAAAATCGATTAAACGGTAATGCTGCTTATGACCACCACCGATATGACGAACCGTAATACGACCATTGTTATTACGACCACCTGATTTAGAGTTTTTCTCTAAAAGTGGTGCGTATGGCTTACCCTTATGTAGATCAGAGTTAACCACTTTAACTAGGTGACGACGGCCCGCAGAAGTAGGCTTACACTTTTGAAGTGCCATAATTCTAACTCCCCTTATTACTCGGCGCCGCCGACAAAGTCTAGTTCGCTGCCTTCTTTAAGAGTAACGTAAGCTTTTTTCCAGTCGCTACGACGACCGAAACGTGCGCCAGTACGTTTTGTTTTACCCTTAACGTTAAGTGTGCGAACACCAGTTACTTCCACTTCAAAAAGCTTTTCAACAGCAGCTTTAACTTCAGCTTTAGTTGCGTCATTTACTACTTTAAAAACAATCGTGTTGTTTTCTTCAGCAGCAATGGTGCTTTTTTCAGAGATATGTGGAGCAAGGATCACTTTTAAAAGACGTTCTTCACGGATCATGCTAGCGTCTCCTCAAGTTGCTTAACAGCAGCAGCTGTAATAAGTACCTTGTCGAAAGCAATTAAGCTTACAGGGTCGATACCAGCTACATCACGCGTGTCAACCTTGTACAGGTTACGTGCCGATAAAAATAGATTCTCATCTACTTCTTCAGTTACGATTAGAACATCTTTAAGCTCAAGTTCTTTAAGCTTAGCAACTAGTTCTTTAGTTTTAGGTGCTGCTAGAGCAAAACTTTCAACAACGATTAAACGCTCTTGACGAACTAATTCAGATAAAATGCTTTTGATCGCACCGCGGTACATTTTACGGTTTACTTTTTGGCTGTGGTCTTGTGGTTTAGCTGCAAAGCTAACGCCACCTGAACGCCAAATTGGACTACGGATTGTACCAGCACGTGCACGGCCAGTACCTTTTTGAGCCCATGGTTTTTTACCACCACCGCTTACTTCAGAACGTGTCTTCTGAGCACGAGTACCTTGACGAGCGCCTGCTGCGTATGCAACAACTACTTGATGTACTAATGCTTCGTTAAACTCACGTCCAAAAGTAGCTTCAGAAACTTCAAGACCGCCAGAAGCGTCTTTAATTGCTAATTCCATCACTAAATCTCCAGGACTTATGCTTTAACAGCAGGTTTAACGATAACGTCACCGCCGATAGCTCCAGGTACTGCACCCTTAACTAAAAGCAAGTTACGCTCAGCGTCAACGCGTACTAGTTCTAAGTTTTGAGTCGTTACACGCTCAGCACCCATATGACCGGCCATTTTCTTACCTTTAAACACCTTACCAGGTGATTGGTTTTGACCGATTGAACCAGGAGCACGGTGAGATAGAGAGTTACCATGTGTAGCGTCTTGCATGCTGAAATTCCAGCGCTTAACACCACCTTGGAAACCTTTACCTTTAGAAGTACCGGTTACGTCAACCTTGTTGATTTCGTTGAATAATTCAACAGTAAGCTCAGCGCCTACTTCAAAATCGCCTTCACCACCGTTAAGGCGGAATTCCCACAGACCGCGACCCGCTTCAACACCAGCTTTAGCGAAGTGACCCGCTGTTGCTTTGTTTACACGGCTTGCTTTTTTAGTGCCTGCGGTTACTTGAAGCGCGTTATAACCGTCTGTTGCGTCAGATTTGATCTGAGCAATGCGGTTAGGTGTCGCTTCAATAACTGTCACAGGGATAGATACACCATCTTCAGTGAAGATACGTGTCATACCCACTTTACGACCGACTAGACCTAATGCCATTTTCCTAAAACCTCTCTAATCTTTCGATTAACCCAGGCTGATTTGAACATCAACACCAGCAGCAAGATCTAAACGCATAAGTGCGTCAACAGTCTTGTCAGTTGGTTCTACGATGTCGATCAGACGTTTATGGGTGCGGATCTCGTACTGATCACGCGCGTCTTTATTAACGTGCGGTGATGTAAGTACAGTAAAACGTTCAAAGCGTGTAGGTAGTGGAATTGGACCACGTACTTGTGCGCCAGTGCGTTTCGCAGTTTCCACGATTTCCGCCGTTGATTGGTCAATCAAACGGTGGTCAAAAGCTTTTAGGCGAATACGAATGCGTTGATTTGACATTCTTAAACCTCAATATAAAGAGCATTTAAAAGAGCATAAAAAAACGACCGAAACAATCTTAAAAACATAAGATGCCGGTTGTTGATTTATATCTACGTTGAGTTCCAAATCGGAACTCCTGTTTTATTAGCTTGAAATCCAAGCTTAATGTTCCTTTCAAGTTCCCGGGGGAATTTTGAAAGCCTGCGTATTATAGTGATATTGGTGATAAATGCAACAACTATTTCAATCAACCCGAATGACTGTAATTTATACTGTAAAAAAGGGCCTGTCATCGTGTCGTCATTACTGTGGATTTACTATAGTGAGATCATGCATAGTATGAATGATAATGGTCAGTCCAGTTTTTAATTGTTATTATTCCCCCTTGTTTGCTTTTATCTCTTAATCCTTAACCTTGGTGAGTTGATGCGTATTTTTAATTATTGTTTGAACTTTATCTCAATGGTGACCAACCGCCTGCTTGTAAAAAGTAAGGTGCTGCCAGAGAGCCCTATTGAACAATATGCCCTTAACCCGGCTTATCCCACTTTTTATATCGTTAAACTCAATGCTCGATCTGATTTAGCTGCACTCGCACGCGTATGTAAAAAGCATGGCTTACCAAATCCGACCGAACAACAACTGCTTGGTAATGCCTCATTAGATCGCTTTATTGGCCTACAGAACCCACCACCACTGTTTGGTGACAAGGCAAAGCCTACTGACGCGTTAAATCAAGGTAAGCAAATCATTGAACAGTTAATCGCCAGTGGTGAAAAAAACGTACAAGTCATTCCGGTCACTATTTTATGGGGCCGCAATCCGGGTAAAGAAAAACCAGGTTTAGGTACACTCGTATCACACTCTTTAACGCCTAGCTGGTTTCGTAAATTTTTTGTTTTACTGTTCTCTGGCCGTGATAATTTTGTACGCTTTAGTCAGCCGTTAGATTTATCGCTATTAGTAAACGAAAAAGCCGATGTGGATGAGCTGCCACATAAATTATTGCGTGTAGCCCGCGTACATTTTCGGCGTCAAAAATTAGCGGCTACGGGCCCTAAAATGCCCTCACGCGAGCAATTATTTAATTCGCTATTAGCATCCCCCACGATTAAAAAAGCTATTAGCGATGAAGCAAAGAGTAAGAATATAAGCCAAGCACAGGCACGTCAAAACGCATTAAAACTACTGGATGAAATAGCCGCTAACTACAGTGACGCGACCATCCGCGTTGCTGAGAGGGCATTAACCTGGTTATGGAACAAGCTGTATAACGGTATCGAAATAAAATACACCGAGCAAATTCACGACCTGACCAATAAAGGCCATGAAATCATCTATATGCCGTGTCATCGCAGTCACATGGATTATCTACTGCTAACCTACTCTATTTATCATCTTGGTTTAGTACCGCCACATATTGCTGCGGGTATTAATTTAAACTTTTTTCCAGCAGGTGGAATTTTCCGTCGCTCAGGCGCCTTTTTTATTCGCCGTTCATTTGCGGGCAACAAACTTTATTCAGCGGTGTTTAAAGAGTATTTAAGCCAACTATTTATTAAAGGCTACTCTGTTAAGTTTTATACCGAAGGCGGGCGTAGCCGTACCGGGCGTTTACTGCCACCAAAAACCGGCATGTTGGCTATGACACTGCAAGCCATGCTTCGTGGTATTGATCGCCCAATTTCAATTGTGCCTGTGTACATTGGTTATGAACACGTTATGGAAATTAATACCTATCTTAAAGAGCTCGCCGGTGATGATAAAAAAGGTGAATCAATATTTGGGATTTTTAAAGCAATTAAAAACTTAAAAAACTACGGCCGTGGTTATTTAAATTTTGGCGACCCCATTTCGGTCAATCAATATTTAAATGACCAACAACCAGATTGGCGTGATTCTATTCATCCTACGGATGTACAAAAACCACAATGGCTTGGACCACAAGTAGCCACCTTAGCTGATAAAGTAATGGTTAACATTAATAATGCGGCCGCGCTTAACGCTGTTAATTTGCTTGCTATGATTTTATTAGTAAACGATAAGCAAGCCTTGAGTAAACCAAAACTGCTTGCACAACTTGATTTTTATCTGCACTTACAACGCAATGCTAGTTACAGCGCAAAAATCACCATTCCAGATGAGAGCCCGGAAGAGCTATTAACTCACGCCTCAAAGCTAAATAAATTTGATGTAATAAGCGATGAGTTTGGCGAGATCATCGCGATTAACGATAAAGAAAAAATCCTCTTTAACTACTATCGTAATAATATTTTGCATGTGTTTTCTGTACCAAGTTTACTGGCGCTGCATATATTTAAAAGCCATAAAACCACCATTTCGCAGTGCCAAGCATTGATTAACTGCTTTTACCCTATGTTTGCTAAAGAATGGTTTTTGCACGCGCTTGATGAAAATTACATTACCCGAATTTTAGCCAGCTTTGTTGATCAAGACCTGATAGAGATTGAGGGCGACAATATCAAAATCACGAATAGTAATGACTGCTTAGCCAAGCTTGAAATACTTGGTCGTGCGCTGAGTTTAACTCTACAACGCTACGCCATTGTGATTGGCTTTATCCAAACGAGTAAAGGTATTGAACGCGCCGAACTTGAGCGTGAAAGCCAAGTACTCGCGCAGCGATTAGGTACATTGCACGGTATTAAAACTCCTGAGTTTTTTGACAAAAAAGTATTGGTAGGTTTTATTAGTAATTTGCGTGAACAAGGCTTAATTAGCGAAACGAGTAATGGCTTAGAAGGCAGCACTGAATTATGTGAAGCCTATATGTACCTTAAGGCGTTACTGCCAGCACGGATCTGGCAGTCTATTAGTGATATTGTACTGAGCCAAGCACAACACTCAGCGCATGATTAGCGCTGACGCATGACCCCTTCTTGAATCGTTGAGGCAACTAAATTGCCTTGACGGTCAAAGAACTGCCCGCGAACCATGCCACGACCAGAACTCGCACTTGGGCTATCAATAGTATATAAAATCCAATCGTCCATTCTAAACGGACGGTGAAACCACATTGCATGATCAATCGTTGCAACTTGCATATTTGGCTGCATAAACGATACGCCATGCGGCTGTAATGCAGTTGGTAAAAACTCAAAGTCAGACGCATACGCTAGTAAGTAATTATGAATGCGCTGATCATCTGGCATTTCACCATTGGCTTTAAACCAAATATGCTTAACGGGTTCCATTTCTTGTGGTTTGAACGGGTTATGAAATGTCACCGGACGCATCTCAATGGGCATTTCGCGGATAAACTTATTCCGAATTACCTCTGGTATATGCTCGGCGTTTTCTTGATAAAACTCTAATGATGAGCGCAGTTCTTCAGGTGCAGGTACGTCAGGCATAGTAGCTTGGTGAGATAAGCCTTCTTCAACAGCCTGAAACGACGCCGTCATATAAAAAATTGGCTTACCGTATTGAATGGCACTCACACGACGAGTACTAAAGCTTTTACCATCTCGAATGGTTTCAACATCGTACACTATCGGCTTTGCTGCATCGCCCGGGCGTAAAAAATAAGAATGCAATGAATGAACAATACGCCCTTCAGGTAAGGTCTCTTTAGCTGCTGAGAGCGCTTGCCCCATCACTTGACCACCAAATACCGCCCGAAAACCTAAATCTTGGCTTTGCCCACGATATAAGCCCTGCTCTATTTCTTCTAGCGTTAATAATGACAATAAATCATCTAAAACTTGGCTCATTTTTAATATCCTCAATCCCACAATAGTTAAATCATACTATACAATGACTCTAAGTAAATCTTTGTTAGGAAACCTTATTATGGCTTATTGGCTATTTAAAACCGAACCCGATGCTTTTTCAATTGATGATTTAAAGAGTGCACCCGCACAAACAACAGCCTGGGAAGGTGTACGTAATTATCAAGCTCGCAACTTTATGCGCGATGATGTAAAACTTGGCGACCTAGTGATGATCTATCATTCAAGCTGTAAGCAAGTAGGTGTAGCCGGTATTGCAACAGTGACCACTGAGGCCTATCCAGACCCGTGCCAATTTGATTTAAGTAGTGATTATTATGACCCTAAATCAAGTAATGATAAGCCACGCTGGGTGGTCGTTGAGGTCAGCTATCAGCAGCACTTAAGTAAACTTGTTAGTCTTAAAGCGATTAAGAAAAATGATGCCATTACCGAAATAGCGCTAAAAAAAGGTGGCCGATTATCGGTAATGCCGGTCACCCAGGCTGATTGGGATGAGATAATGAAAATGGCGCAATAGAGCGCTAAGCAGTAAGCGTGGCCTTATCCCGCGCTTTTATTCACAATGACAACTGCCGGAATTAACCTTTCGCTTTTTTTCTAGCCCCTTTTTTCTTATGCCCATGTTTGGGCACGATGGCAAAATACATTATCAGTGCAAGCCATGAGAAGAAGATAATACCGATTAGCCAGCCGTTTTTTTCGTGGCCTTGAGTGCGTTTAGTATTGAGAACGATCACTACAGGTAGAATATAGGCACTCAATACTAAAATTAAAAACGCGACTTCATCCATTACTTAGCAAGCTCTTGCCAGTTAACTTCACTGCTTAATACGCGGTCAACAGCAATGTAATGCAAAATATCGCCACTATTCACAGGGTAAGTAAGCGGTGGATTTAAATCCATATTTTGTGCGCTTAAGTTATGTGCTACACCCAATAAAATAGCATCGTGATCGTGTTTAAAATGGTGAAAAAGTTTACCGAACTCCATGGTATTTAAATCTTTTGGTATCGTTAAGCTAAACTGTGTGTCGCCATGTAATGTAGATAGTAATTCTTCTTGCACACGACTAGACCCTGGATCTTGCATTGAACGCACTAATATTTCAGCTGATTTAGCACTACTACATTCAACATTACCGCAATGCTCTAACAACATTTCAATTTTACTCTCGTCATTAAAGTGTGCGCTGATATGGCAATCACCTTTGACTAGCTTGCTTATGCGCAGTGCGGTAGTAAATGTTTGATCGTCATCTTGACCATCAATAATAATTTTATCTGCCTGCTTGATAGCTACGCGTTCAAGTTGCTCGCAATCTGTAAAGCTTGTTAAACGTGCAAAATCAACATGAGCATTGGTTAAAAATGGGTGCTCCATAGGCTCTGTTACCGCAAGTAAAATACGTCGCTCAGTGCGTTTCTGGTCAGCCAAAATATAGTCAACCATTTTTTTTGTGCGCGTTGGGTGCCAGCCAAAAATAATAATATGGTTGTTGTAATGTGAAAAACTTTTATCACCTGTCATAGCGCGCCTAATTAAATAAGTAACTGTTTGCCCTGTTTTTCCTAACAGAACACCAAATAATGCCAACCCAAAAGGGATTTGTAATAGTGCAACAATCCAGCGACCTAGATCTGTACTCGCACTAAAGTCACCGTAACCCACGGTTGATGTAGTCACTATATAGTAATATACAAAGGTGCTTAAAGGACTTAATGCGGATTCTCCGGCAAGCACTAATAGCAACCAAATTAATGCCATATGCAATAATGTGGCAACAGCAACCGCCTGCCAACTTACTTGATCTATATGGCTTCTAACTAACAAAAAAAGTTGTTTAAATATAAAAGGCATGCCACCACTTGGTTAATCCGTTATCAATTACCCGATAAGTTACTGCAATGCTTTATTGAAGGCAATGTTTGTAATATGTAAGATTATTTTCTAGGATGCTTTTCTCAACTGGAACAGTGTAAGCTATACTTAAATTCGTTAACCATAAAGTCGAGCGTATTATGTCGGGTGTATTAGCTTCTGTAGATCAACGAACTCAATTAGTCGGAGAGAACCGTCTAGAGCTTTTACTGTTTTATTTACATAGTCGCCATTTGTTTGCACTCAATGTATTTAAGGTTAAAGAGGTGGTTAAATTGCCACATTTAAACATTATTCCCCATGCACACCCTAAAATTTCTGGTGTAGCGAATATTCGTGGTGAGTCAATCCCTGTTATCGATTTACGTAAAGCCATTTGTATGTCTGAGGCGCGTAATATAGAAGACTGTAATCTTGTAATTACTGAATACAACCGCACAGTGCAAGGGTTTTTAATTGGTAAGGTTGATCAAATCGTCAACATGACATGGTCAGATATCATGCCGCCGCCAAGCTCTGTAGGTAAAAATCACTATCTAACCGCACTAACAAAGATTATACGTGATGACCAAGAGCAATTAGTCGAAATCATTGATGTAGAAAAAGTACTCGCTGAAATTATTGAATATGAAGTTAAAATTTCTGATGACTTAGTTGATCAAAGTATCGTTAATGAGTTTGCTGGACGTAAAATTCTCCACGCTGATGATTCACCGACAGCACGCAAACAAGTCAGTGATACACTGTCGCAACTGGGTATTGAAATTATTCCTGCTAGTAACGGCCTTGAAGCGCTGAATATGCTTAAGAGCTGGGCTGATCGGGGTGATAATGTTGAGCAAGACTTATTAATGGTGATCACCGATGCTGAAATGCCCGCAATGGATGGATACCGACTAACGCATGAGATCCGTAATGATAAACGGTTGAAAAATTTATTTGTCGTTTTAAATACGTCTCTCAGTGGCAGTTTTAATCAGGCCATGGTTGAAAAAGTGGGCTGCAACTCATTTTTATCTAAATTCCAACCAGACTTATTAGTCGAAGAAGTGCAAAACCGTCTTAAAGTTGTGCTTGAGAAAAAAAGTTAGGCTATTTGCCAATTAACTACTTTCATGGTTAATTGGCACTCTCTATAAATAATAAAAATACTTCTATGCTCAATTCAGTTGCCAAACCGTTCACAAAATTAGTTGAGCGTTACCTCCCCGATCCATTCGTGTTTGTGATTTTATTAACCCTGGTTACTTTTGCCCTTGCCTGTATTTTTACACCTTCAAGTAGCCTTGAAGTGCTTGATGCATGGGGAAGTGGGTTTTGGAACTTACTAAAGTTTGCCATGCAAATGCTACTGGTGCTGCTAGCGGGTTATATGCTTGCAAGTACTGCTGTTATTAATTCAATTCTAAATAAACTAGCCACGTATGCTAACAGCCCTGCCAAAGCGATTATTTTTGTTACTGTGGTGTCATTGTTTGCAAGCTGGCTTAATTGGGGATTTGGTTTAGTGATTGGCGCTTTGTTTGCCAAAGCCATTGCTCGACAAACAAAAGTGGACTATCGCTTACTCGTTGCCAGTGCTTATTCTGGTTTTATTGTATGGCATGGTGGTCTTGCAGGTTCAATTCCACTCACTATTGCTACTACTGGTCATTTTTCAGAGCAAAGTATTGGGGTCATTAGTACTGGAGATACATTATTTTCAGGGTTTAATATTGCCATCGTCATCGGTTTATTTATCATTATGCCGTTGGTTAATCGCTATATGTTACCTTGTGATAAAGACAGTGTGTATGTCGATCAAGCTAGCCTTAGCGAACCAATACCTAAAAAATTAGACTTACTTCGCCCTGCAGATCATATTGAACACAGTCGCTTATTAGGTATGAGTATTGGCATTATGGGGTTAGCATATTTAGTTTATTATTTTGCCCTTAATGCCGGTTCACTTAATCTAAACAGTGTGATTGCGCTGTTTTTATTTTCAGCCATATTACTACATCAAACGCCATATAATTTATTAACCAGCTTACAACAAGCAGTGCCCAGCGGCGCAGGTATTATTATCCAGTTCCCATTTTATGCAGGGATCATGGCGATTATGGTCGACACTGGATTAGCACAACAAATTTCACAAGGTTTTATTGCTATTGCCGATGCTGAATCACTGCCATTGTTGAGTTTTTTAAGTGCTGGCTTAGTAAATATATTTGTGCCATCAGGTGGCGGTCAATGGGCGGTACAAGCCCCCATTGTAATACCCGCCGCACAAGCTTTAGGGGCTGATATGCCCCGGGTTGCAATGGCGGTAGCATGGGGAGATGCCTGGACTAACCTAATTCAGCCATTTTGGGCCTTGCCAGTGCTAGCAATTGCCGGCCTAAAAGCCAAAGACATCATGGGCTTTTGTTTAGTGCAATTGATTATAACCGGCGTGTTTATATCGTTTGTATTGAGTTTTTATTAGTGATGGCATTATCAATAGGCGCCTGCATGATCAGTCCTATTGATAATGTTTGATTTTAACTCGATAAAATCTTCATCGGTAAGCTTAATATCGCGTTTTCTGAATCAGCAAAGTGCATCATTACCGCGACGTGCCCTGCAACGACGAGTGCATACATTACTGCTGAAAAGCCTTGGCCATATTTATCTAGCGGTACTAGGTGTGAGAAGTGACGACCGCGCCATTCAAAGGCAATTTCCAGTGCACCGATAAATAAGAAAAACACGAGTAACATTAAGCCAAAGGTATAGCTTATCCACAATCCAAATAACACTCCTAAAATACATATACTCAAACCTACCCATGAGCGCATTGAAAAGCTTATGCTTTTTAGCACATGACCACCGTCTAGCGGAAGAATGGGCAATAAGTTAAATAAGTTAAGTAATGCGCTGAGCACCGCGACACCTGCGAAAATTTCCATCTCAGTGGCGTAATAAAGCACTACACCCAATACAGAGGTGATCAAACCAAACGCGGGCCCCATAAGTGAGATAACCACATCTTGCCAACGGGTGGTAATTTTATCGTCACTGACGGCAAGGCCACCAACAAACGGAATTAAGTAAATACCTTTGGTTTTAATACCAAAATATTGCATGGCTCTAACGTGACCGTATTCGTGGATCACCAAGCACGCTATTAACATTAAAGCGAACTCAAACGTAAATAGCCAGGCATAACCTGCAACTGATGCGCCGGCTAGTGCTACTTTAACCACTTTTGCACTTTTAAAAATTTTAAAACCTAACGCAAACAGTCCAAATAAACCTTGCTTTGGTTTAGTTTTTTCCATTGGGGGAAGTGTCAATTGCTTTGCAAGTTCGCCGTCTATATACAATACCAAGCTGTTATCGAGTACTGCACTAGTATCTAAACCAATTACTTGGCCATTAGACTTAAATTCAAAATAATTTTCACGTGTATTATCAAACCCTATAGCTTGTTGCTCTTGAAATATTTGGACAATTTTTTGTCCTACTAAAACCAAACTATAATCTTGTTCAGCAAGGGTTAGTTGTATTCGAATCATCGTATTCACAGCCTTAAAAATATTACGTCAAGTATACCTATTTTTTTTCGACTATTCGGGTATTTATTTTAGTCGTTATGCTGACACCTAATACTTTATCTACTACTTTTAAATTATAAATAAGTTTTTTTTCAAGGAACGAACATGACTAAAACAGCCCGCTGTATACTTGTTGTTGATGACTCAAAAGCAATTTTAGTCGTGATGCAAGCCATTTTAAATGAACTAGATGTTCCACATATAACTACATGTTTAGATGCCCAAGAAGCACTTGAAAAAGTAAAGAAATCACCATTACTGTATGATGCTGTTTTTACAGACCTCAACATGCCTAATATGGATGGTATGGAACTTATTCGCCACTTAGGTGATATTCATTACCCCGGCGCCATTGTTATTATTTCAGAAATGGCACCAAAAGTGATTGATTTAGCAGCCGACTTAGCCCGTAAAAGTAATGCTCATTTAATCGGTAATATTGCTAAACCCGTGCAATTAACACAAGTGCATCAGTTACTGCAAAAATTAGAACATTTAGCGTGTCATACCGAAAAACCTTCTGAGCCTATATCTGAACACCAACTCCTACACGCTATTAGTCATAATGAAATTACCCCGTTTTATCAACCAAAAGTAAGTAGGGCAACCAACAAGGTAGAAAGTATAGAAGTGCTCGCCCGTATCATAACCCCGCAAGGCACTGTATTTTTACCTGATCGCTTTATTTGCGTGGCCGAACATTTAGATTTAATTAATCTTATTACTTTTCAGCTTTTTGAAAAGGCAACCAATGACTTTATCGATATAAAGAAAAATCTAGGTTACAACCTAAAACTGGCATTTAACTTATCGCCATGCCAGCTAGAAGATTTAAGCTGCCCTGATAAATTGGCACTTATATTAAAACTTAACAACCTCAAGCCAAGTGAAATTATTTTAGAAATAACAGAACAACATGCTTTATGTAGCTCTGCTCAACTTGAAACATTAAACCGTTTGAGAATACGTGGGTTCGATATCTCTCTTGATGATTTTGGTGTTGGCTTTACCAACATAAATCAACTCAAAACACTCCCATTCACAGAAGTAAAAATAGATCGCACTTTAATAAGCCACATTGAAACAGATCAATTTTCACAGGTGATTGTTAGCAGCCTAGTTAACATTGCGACGCAAGGAGATCTCACTATCGTTGCCGAAGGTATAGAGCGCGTTGAAGAGCTTGAGTACCTAGACCGCTTTAAAGAACATATTTTAATGCAAGGCTTTCTAATTTGCCGCCCTAAAGGAAAAATAGAGCTTACCCGATGGGCCAAGTCTTGGTTGCATATGGTTAGTGCCAGTAAAACCAGACGCTAGTTGTCGCCTCGGCCATGCTTGTCTTCTTCACTTAGTAATTTATCATTACTGGCTAATCGTTGTTGCCAACGTTGTTTGGCAACCATTTGCATATTCACTGACTGATCATGCTCATCAATAATATCAAGACCCATTAAAGCTTCTATCATATCTTCAAGCGTCACTATCCCCTGCACATCTCCGTACTCATCAATAACAAGACAAATATGCGTACGTTCGGCTAATAGTGTATGTAATAAAGTCGGTACATAGAGAGTTTCTGGAACAGTGTAAATTGGTTTAACCAGCTTACTTATTTTGTATTCTTTATCTAGGCGATGATATGCCAACATAATGTCATTTTTATGCACAAAGCCAATAATGTCATCAGTGTTTTTATCGTAAACCAATACACGTGAAAAAGAAGCGGCTCCATGCTCTGCTAAGTACTGATCGACAGTTAAATCTTTATGTACCTTAAATAAAACCGTTCTCGGAGTTATTAACGAGTCAAGTTTGGTGTGTCTAAAATGCAATAAACTGCGGATAATCTCAGACTCTTCTTTGTGCAATGCTCCTGATTCAGTGCCTATATCTGCCATAGCTTCAATTTCTTGGCGAATATAAAAGGCTTCATCGTAATTGCGGCCAAGTATATTTGTTAATTTATCAGCAAACCAAACAAAAGGTTTTAATACAATAACCAAATACCTTAACGATGCGGTAACGATAGGCGTTAAAGCACGCCAATAATTTGCGCCAAGTGTTTTGGGAATAATCTCTGAAAGCACCAATACTAGCAATGTCATAATTGCAGATGCAATGCCTACTGCTGTATCTGAAAAAACCACGGCAGCTTGCGCGCCCACACCCGCAGCACCAGCAGTATGCGCTACCGTATTAAGGGTTAAGATAGCCGCTAACGGCTGATCAACATTTTTCTTTAGCTTTTCTAACTGTTTAGCTAACTTTGGTGTTTGTTTGCGTAGCACTGCCACATAACTAGGCGTTATGCTTAATAACACAGCCTCCATAATCGAGCATAAAAAAGAAATTGTAATCGCCGTTATCATGTAAACGATCAATAATGTCACTGTTATTCCTTAGCTATTTAATTAGATACACCCAGACTACAGAGTTTAGCGTTTCAAAAGTTTTAATATCAAAGTGTTACTTTGCAAGAGTAGCAATCTCTTTTAAAAAGTAGCAACGCAAAGAATAAGCCCCTGTAAAACGCCAAAACGGTTAATTAAAACCTGCATTTTGAGGTGGTTTGAGTATACACCTTAACAACTGTCAGTATTAACCTCAAACTTTCTACTAAAGGAAGATAAAATCCATCGCAGAGCGCTTTTTGGCGCCACTTTCACATGTTATATTAAATTAAATTACCCACTTCAGGCTCAACTATGAACCCTAGATCCATTTGGCTCGGTAAAAAACCAAGCCTTAAAACGACACTCGCCGTTTTAACGTTAAGCACTTTTAGCAGCTCACTATTTGCTGCACCTTTAAATAAAGCGGATATAAAATTTATTGGCCCTATTGCCGCTGATATGCAATTGAAACCATATCAAACAGAGCATCAAGATGCGATTATCAACAACCTTTTACCTAGCCTTCAACAACCAAAAAAAAGCATCACAGTCTTTGGTGAAAAACTAAAGTGGCAGTCGTTTGATAGCGTAAATGCATTAACATTAGGTGGCTTACAAGCATTAAAGCTAACCGCTAGCGCTGAACGCTTTACACAAGGCACTCTGACAATAAAAGGGATAGAAAAAGCACAGCTTTTCATCAATTCTGAGAAGCAAACTCCCACAAAAGATGTATATGAGCTGGCATTAAGCCAAGGCGATCATCAAATTGTAATAATCGCAGAGCAAGTTGCTAACTGGAATGATGTAGAATTTGATTTTACAGCGAAAACAGATACCCACACACTGACTTTTAGCAGTAAAGAACAACATGGCTTATCTGCTAAACAGTTATTTGATGCACCAACAGTAAGTGCATTATCGCTATCACCTGACGCCAAGCAGCACTTAGTGTCTACGCGGCACTACCAGAACAGCACCGGTAACACTGCAAACACGGTGACTGAACTAAAAGATGATGACAACCGAACAATTTACCGCTTTGAATCTGGCCAGCCTAGTAATGTAATTTGGAGCCCAGACAATAACTACATAGTGTATTTATTAGAGGGTAAATTAAAGCAGTTAAACCGTAAAACCCTAAGCCTAAGAGTGATCGCTGAAAATTTAGATGGCGCTGGCGGATTTTCGTACTTTGACAACACAAGCTTAATTTTCAACTGGTCAAAATCACCTACTGCGGATAGTAGCCTGACAAAACACTATAAAGGCTTACAAGATCGTTGGTCATATGCGCGTATTACATCACAAGTTTACTTATTAGATATTAATACTGGGCTAAGTAAAATATTAAGCCAAGGACCTCTAAGTCACAGTATTGAAGACTTTAATAGCAAACGCGGCACAGTATTACTTAGTCGCGGCACACAACCAATGCTTGCAACAACTCACCCAACCACAGAGCTAATCGAACTTAATATCGCCAACGGTAAAAGTGAAGTTATTGGCCTATTTAATATTTTTAACCAAGCCAAATACAGCAATAACGATATTTATGTTACTGCTGGGCCTGATTTTAAAGATGGCTTAGGTCGGAATTTACCTGAAGACATGCTCTCAAACAATTACGATGGGCAACTTTATTTATTAACCGATAATGGTAAAAAAGCATCTGCATTAAGCCGTAATTTTGATCCAGCAATTGGTCAACTTGAAGTACTAAATAATGGCGATGCAATCGTTAAAGTTACCGATCAAGATACTATCGCTTTGTATCTTTACGATAAAAGTAAACAGCGCTTTAACAAGTTAAAAACTGGCTTTGATGTAGTTGAGCAATTTAGTTACTCAAACAACCGTAGCCCTGCTATTTTAGTTAGCGGTTCTAACGCATCATCACCACAACAATTAAAACAACTGAGTATAAATAAAAATAAAGCAAAAACGCTTTGGGATTCTAAACCAGAAGGTTATGCCAATACTGATATTGCCAGCCTAGACGAATTTAATTTCACCAACGCTGAAGGTGTTGAAATTAAAGGCCGTGTTTACTTACCAACTGACCTTGATAAAAACAAACAGTACCCTGCTCTCGTTTATTATTATGGTGGCACCTCTCCAGTTACGCGTGGCTTTACTGGACGATACCCTTTTAATCTATGGGCAGAGCATGGTTATGTTGTATATGTAGTGCAACCGACAGGTGCAACTGGGTTCGGTCAAGAGTTTTCAGCTAAGCATGTGAATGCATGGGGGCAATATACTGCTGATGATATTATGCAAGGCACGCAAGCGTTGCTAAAACAATATCCATTTATTGATAAAAACCGGTTAGGTAATTTAGGTGCCTCGTATGGTGGTTTTATGACTATGTTGTTAGCGACCAAAACAGATATGTTTAGCGCATCAATTGCCCATGCAGGTATCTCTAATATTACATCGTATTGGGGCCAAGGTTGGTGGGGGTATTTATATTCAGGTGAAGCATCTAAAAATAGCTACCCGTGGAATAATGCCACGCTTTATAGTGATCATAGCCCAGTATTTCATGCTGATAAAGTAACCACACCGTTATTACTTTTACATGGAGATTCTGATACCAATGTACCTGTAGGTGAAAGTCACAATATGTACACAGCTCTTAAGCTGCTTGGTAAAGATGTTGATCTTATTGAATACAAAGGCGCAGATCATCAAATATTCGCCCGTGATCAACGCTTTGATTGGTGGAGTACCAAACTTGCGTATTTTGACCAGCATCTAAAAAATGAACCACAGTGGTGGCAATATTTATATCCTAAAAAATAATTAACACTGTTTATGTTATCAACAGGTAAGGGTACCTCCCTTATCTGTTGATATTTACCAAACAATGACATAAATAGTACAGAAATACTCAAGATCGCCCTTCTCACCTTTTACTAATGAGTGCTAACATAGAGCTATCATTAAAGGTAACTAAGATACTATGGCCATTCATGTTTTATTGGTTGAAGATGACGAACTATTAGTTAAGCGCATACTCAACCATTTTAAAGAGACTGAATTTCACATCGAGAACGATGCAACAGGTGCTGATGCCTTAGCCATTGTGCAATCGCGTGTAAATAACAAAACAGCTATTTCTTTAGCGATTGTCGATATAGTATTACCAAAACGTGATGGTTTACACCTAACAAAAGAATTAAACACCCTTACTGATATTGGCGTGATCATGCTATCTAGCCGTGACTCTCAGGCCGACCGTATTGCAGGCCTAGCACAAGGCGCTGATGATTATATTTGCAAACCCGTTGATTTATTAGAGCTTGAACTACGTATGCGCGCTTTATATAAGCGCCTCAAAGGTAATAATCATCATGACGAAAGCGAAGAGTTTATCGAATATGCTGATTTTAAATTACACCCCGATAACCGCACACTAATCACTGCTAGTGGTATTGAATCTAGACTCACTGAGGCCGAACACAAAGTCCTTATTTGCTTAATTTCAAATGCTGGAAAAGCAACGTCTCGTGAAAAAATATCTGAAGAAATTGGCCAACCTGATTGGAGTCCAAACGACAGAACAGTGGATGTGCTAATTGGTCGCTTACGTAAAAAGCTCAGTGATGAAAAGGATCAAAAACGCATTGTTACCGTACGCGGCAAAGGCTACATGTTATCGATTTAATTATAATGTTGGTTGATTGATTGTTATCAGGTAACCGTTTGCAAATTCCGTTTAACAGCGCAGTCAATTAGGTGATCCATAAATTTTGCTCCCCCCCACTTGACAGTATCCCAGTGCAATCCCTAGCTGATAAATACCTATATTCGTTCCTGTCACATAACTAATTGCTGTACTAGCTATCTTTGAATCGACTTCATGCACCCAACCATTTGGTTTAAAAGTTATTTATACTGTGTTATTAATTTTTAACAAAGGAACAACTATTATTTGCAATCTATGCCTTGCCTAAATCGCTTTTAACTCCAGCTGAGACTGCATTTTGAGGTGACTTGAGTATATTTGTAAAGCCGCGCTCATTTTTCAATCCTTATTAATTAATATAACACCCAACACAAGCAGCACAGTCCCAGTGACCTTTACCATAGATACTTCTTTGATAGGGCTATCAAATAAACCAAAATGACTAATAATTATCGCAATCACTATCTGACCTGTTAATGCATAACTCATCACATTGCCAACCCCATACTTTGGGATCAAGTAATACAAACTTGCAACGCCATAAGCACTAAACAACCCCGATAACCATAAAACCCAAGGGACTGTTCCCAAGCTATTTGGCATAAATTCAGCTTGTTCGCCACCCGAACCTTGTTCCTTATTTACCCAAACGTACGCAGTTAAAACAGCAATAATTAAAAAACTCGATAAAAATGCATAGCACGTTGCCAATAAGTTATTCTGTAAAACCTTACCTAACTGCGCATTCATTGCAGCTTGAAATGCAATTGCAGCTCCCGCAGAGAGCCCCATTACGCCTAGAATATTCATAGCCGAACAACCAGTTGATCTTGGCTCAAGCGGTATTTTGACCGTATAGCAGAGGCATCCTTAGGTGATCTAAATCCTATAGGACATAAAATAGCGGCGCTTAAACCTTGATCTGCCAACCCTAGAATACGGTCTATACCCGCAACATCAAAACCCGTCATTGGGCATGCATCTATATTATTTAATGCCGCAAAAGACAACAAGGTACCGAGCCCAATATAGCATTGCTGAGCAGCCCAAATTGCTTGATGATTTTCAGTTTTTGAGAGCAAATCATCACTTATTTGCTGTTTATACAATGCTAAATCACTGACTGATTTACCTTGGCTATTTGCAAGATTACTAATAAAACAATCAATATCAGTGGAAGTCAGTCTTTTTTGATGAGCAAAAACAAGCAAGTGAGAGCTTTGGGCAACCTTAGCTTGCCCAAAGCTACTAGCTACACATTCTGTTCTTAATGCTGGATTTTTAACAATCAATAATTTGTATGGTTGGATACCATATGCGCTTGGTGCTAAACGTACACTTTCGATAAGCCCATGAATTTGTTTTTCACTTAACTGTGAGTCTGAAAATTGATTAACGGCATAACGCCAATTTAACGCTTTAATGAACGACATATATTACTCCTGCTTTTATACCCCGCTAGGTATATGTCGTCACTTTATATCGATACGTTAAAGCAATCCTTTACATATGTTGAGAACATCAAGTTTATTTAATTTTCTTTTTTATTCGACTCAACTGGGTAGGTGTAATACCTAAGTAACTGGCAATATGAAATTGAGGTAATCTATGTAAGATCAATTCAAATTTATGTAAAAAATGAAGGTAACGTTCAGTTGCCTCTAGTTGTAAAAGGCTAATTTCTCTAGGCTCTTTCTCAATTAACCAATGTGCCTCAAGATAATGTATATGAAAAATCATTAAATCGGGGAATTTGAATAAAGCATCACGGTATTGTTGGTGGTTAATTTCTATAATCTCACTGTCTTCAATTGCTTGAACCTCTAAGTCACTATTTTCATCCGTTAACAGTGAACTCATACTGCCCGGAAAACGCCCTTCTGAAAAAAAGTTTTTATTAAACTCGTCACCATTTTCACCGCGAACAAAAGCACGAAACAACCCCGTGTGGACAAACGCAAAACTATTAGGTTTTTCACCTAAAGAATAAAGAGTTTCACCTTTTACAACTGTTCTGGCTTTACAACACCCTAAATAAGCATCCCAAGCTTGCTGAGAAAGTGGACTGTATGTATTGATTACTCGTTCTAAATGAGCGTAATGTGGCTGCATAATAGTATCGTTTGACGTTAAGATTAGTGATGAAAATACCACATCAGCATGAATCAAATAAGCTTAGTATTTTGTTAGTTGTGCAATCAAACGCTCAAATGCGCGGTAATTAAGAGCCTCTTTTAACTCAGCTAAACTAATCTCATCAGCTCCTTTTAAATCACTGATTGTTCTAGCAACTTTAATTACACGGTGATAAGAGCGTGGTGATAACGCCAACTTCTCACTGGCTTTAGCTAAAAACTGCAACTCAGCCGTACCAAGCACGCAATGTATGCCCATTTCCTTATTATTAAGCCGTGCATTAACTTTACCTTGACGTTTTAACTGACGATTATACGCCGCCTCAACCCGCGCTCGCACCACAGCACTGCTTTCTTCTTCTTCGGTACTTTGCAATTGCGCGCTGTTCAAACGCGGTAATTCTATTTGTAAATCAATACGATCGATAAACGGCCCAGATACTCGAGATAAATAACGCATTACTTGATCGGGAGTCGCCCGCTTATCATTATGGCAACCGGTGGGGCTGGGGTTAAGTGCTGCAATAAGTTGAAACTGCGCAGGAAACTCCATTTGCCTAGCGGCTCTTGAAATTGTTACCGTGCCGGTTTCCATAGGCTCACGCAGTGAATCAAGCACTTTACGTTCAAATTCTGGTAGCTCATCAAGAAATAAAACACCGTTATGAGCCAATGAAATTTCGCCCGGCTTGGGATTTGAAGATCCTCCCACTAACGCCACTGCTGAACAAGTATGATGCGGACTGCGAAATGGTCTTTTACGCCAATTAGTTAAATCAATCGATTGCCCTATAATTGAATAAAGCGCGGCGCTAGAGAGCGCTTCGTCATCCGACATCGCAGGCATAATGGTTGGCATACGTTGGGCAAGCATTGATTTACCGGTTCCTGGCGGGCCTAAAAATAGTAAGTTATGACCACCGGCGGCAGCTATTTCTAATACTCTTTTAGCCCCGGGCTGACCCTTTACATCACTTAAATCATGAATAAAATTAGCGGTATAAACTCGCTCTGCGTATTCAATATTCAATGGTAAAGGTTGCTGATTGAGTAAATCGCTCCATACTTCTTGAATTGATGAAACGGCTTTGCGCTCAACACCATGTACTAAACTGGCTAAACTGTCGTTAACATAAGGCAGGAAGCAACAGCGCCCTTGCTCTTTCGCTGCAAGCACCGATGGTAAAATAGCGTTAACCCCACGCACTTCTCCATTTAAGGCAAGCTCACCATAGAATTCATAACGCTCAAGATCATTACAAACCACCTGCCCTGATGCGACTAAAATACCCATGGCGATAGCTAAATCAAAACGTCCTCCATCTTTTGGAAGGTCGGCAGGTGCGAGGTTTACTGTTATACGTTGATCTGGAAAACCAAACTGAGAGTTTTCAAGGGCACTGCGCACCCTATCTTTAGCCTCTTTTACCGACGTCTCTGGTAAACCAACGATATGAAAAGCAGGTAGACCGTTCCCCAAATGAACTTCAACCATCACTTCAGGTGCTTGAATCCCCACTTGAGCACGAGAATATATACGAGCTAATGACATTTCCTTTGTCCCTGTAATATTGTTTTATTACAGTCTAGTCAGGATATTTAAAAATATGTAGTGTCAATTGCCACTTCATTGCTGCTAAACGTAATATTAGCGTTGTTAACATCGCAAGCACCATGGCCATTTCGGTCATGATTCCAAACGCGATACCTTGGGTATAGACGATTCCACCAGCAATACAGGTAATAGCATATAGCTCACCTTTTAATAACATAGGTATATTGTCCGCCAGTACATCCCGGATCACGCCACCAAAACACCCTGTTATCATCCCCATGATAATCGCCGTTGTTGCGGGCATGCCGGCCAAGAGCGCTTTTTGTGCTCCCATAACCGCAAAAAAGGCTAAACCAAATGCATCAGCCACTTGTAGATGATAATAAGGTATGGATTTTTGCTTGTTAATAAAGCGCGTTGTTATAAAAATCGATGCAAAAATAGCGACAAAATAACTTTGATCGTGTAGCCAAAAAACAGGCACATCCAAAATCAAATCACGTAACGTTCCTCCACCCACCGCTGTCACCGTCGCCAGTACAACGACACCAAAGCCGTCCATTTTTTTATCGTAGGCAATTAAGGTGCCTGACACAGCAAATACTGCCACGCCGATTAAATCAAACCAATGGTAAAGTTCAGTCATATACTCAAAACACCTCAAGATGCGAATTTAGATACCCAAACGTGCTAAACGACGCTGTTTTAGCACAATAAACTCTAAGTTTTAAGTTAACTTTAAATTAATCTACATTTAAACTAACTCAATAAGCGCTGCGATGTTTGTAGTTGCCTATAACGGACTATCAATGTGATGCCACGAAGTAACATAAAGCAGGTCATCGAAAACCATAACCCATGGTTTTGCCATTGCTGAGATAGCAAAAAAACACCAAAAAAACCGAATAGCGCTGAAAAAACCATCGTGTTACGCATGTCTTTTGCGCGAGTTAACCCAACAAAAATACCATCAAACAGAAAACAACTCATTGCTGCTAGAGGTAAAATTATTAGCCAAGGCAAATATTTTTGGGCTTCACTAATCACTTGCGGAACATCCGTTAATAACGTGATTATCTGCCCGCCGAATAATGCAAAAAACACGCTATAACATAGGGCAAACAACATTCCCCAAAAAACACTTATACGCATCCATAAATTAATACGCCTAACACTATTTTGCCCTTTCGCCTGGCCTATTTTTGCTTCACTTGCGTAAGCGATACCATCTAATGCAAAACTAACTAACATTAAAAAGTTCATTAATACTGCGTTTGCCGCAAGCGTCACATCACCAATGCGAGCACCATAAAAAGTCATAAAACTAAAACACAACTGCAAAATCAGCGAGCGAATAAAAATATCACGATTAAGGCTTAATAATGCCCACATTTTTTTACGACTAAACCAGCCACCAACAAATAAAGGCACTGACATTTTATTTGCTAATCGTATGACTAAAAATAATGCAAACACTAAGGCAATATAATCAGCAATCACCGAAGCCCATGCAGCACCAGCAACTTCCCAATCTAAAAACACGACAAAATATATATCTAATACGATGTTGGTAATATTAGTGACAAGCAGCAAATAGAACGGCCCTTTACCATAATGAATACCCAGCATCCACGCTAATAGCACTAAGTTACACAACGCTGCTGGTGCGCTAAAAATACGAATATAAAAGTAACTATAAGCTTGTACTAACACCTCCTCACTGGAACCAGACAGGTAAGCTATTACATTTTTCATTAATGGGGATAAGGCAATTAAAATAAAGGCAACAATAAGCGCCAGTACTAAACTACGTTTTAGTAACCCAGCTAATTGAGCATAGTCCTTTTTACCATAAGCTTGTGCCACAAGGCCTGTGGTACTCATTCTTAAAAAGCCTGCTAGCCAAAAAAGCAACGAAATAATCGTGGCTCCTAGTGCTATACCAGCAAGATAATGCGCACTACCTAGATGGCCAATTACTGCTGTATCAACAATTCCTAACAATGGCACGGTTATATTTGATAATATCATCGGACCTGCTAACAACAGCAAGCTTTTATGGTGTGCCTTATGACGTTTAAGAAATTTTTTCACAGTGTACTATCGGTCCTATTTTGTCTGTCTTTGCCTGCGCAAAGTGCAGTTATTTTGCAGTATCACCATGTCAGTGAAACTCTGCCAGCGGTTACAAGTGTCAGTGCTGATACTTTTACCGAACATCTTACTTACCTGCAAGAGCATGATTTTAAAGTGCTCCCACTCAATGAACTATTAACTCGCTTGCAACAAGGCGAAAGTTTACCAGATAAAACCGTCGCAATTACGTTTGATGATGGATACAAGAATAACTATGAACAAGCAGCGCCCATATTAGAGAGGTTTAATTACCCTTATACTATTTTTGTAAACCCTAAACTTATTGATGAAGGTAAAGGCTATGTGATGGGTTGGCCCCAATTGAGAGAGCTCGCAAAAAAAGGAGCCCTTATTGCTAATCACAGTGCTCAACATGACTACTTACATCGTAAATTAGCTGAAGAAACAACAGAGCAATGGCAAGCCCGGATCAAGCAAGATATTTTGTCGTCACAACAGCGCATTAAAGAAGAAATAGGACATGACTATAAATACTTAGCCTATCCTTACGGTGAGTTTAATAATCAGCTGCAAGACTTAGTAACTGAGTTGGGCTTTATTGGTATTGGCCAACACTCAGGAGCTATACACACAGACTCTGACTTTAGCCGCTTACCTCGCTTTCCTGCATCAGGGTTTTATAGCACGCTCGATACTTTAATTACTAAAATGAATGCGCGTGCATTCCCTATTAAAAAGCTAATTTATACTGATAGTGTAACAACTGAGGATCTTCCCCAGATCAGTATCCAATTTAATATGGGGGATTTCCATAAAAGCCAACTAGCATGTTATGTATCTAGTGTTGGACAAGCAAAGCTAACATGGACATCTAAAGATACAGTGCAAGTACAAACACCAAAAGCATTAGGTAAAGGTCGCTCTCGCTTTAATTGTACTGCGCCATCTATTAAGCATGCAGGTAGTTATTACTGGTTTTCACAACCTTGGGTAATCGTTAAATAACCTATTTTTTGCAAATTATTTTTTAACAGCATGACGCAATAAATTACTCGCGATTTTATCCAAGGAAACCACATCTATAGCGGCATTTAGCTCAATTGCCGCTTTTGGCATTCCCCATACTACTGATGACAGCTCATCTTGCGCCATAGTGTAAGCCCCCAACTCCCTTAGAGACAATAAACCTTTAGCGCCATCACTTCCCATTCCCGTTAATAGTGCTGCTACTGTATGCGTTGGACATACCTTTGCCATCGAATTAAATAACACATCAACAGAGGGGCGATGACGATTTATCGGGTCACTTGCATCAAGCTGGCAATACAAACTGCCATTTTGTAACTTAATACTTAAATGCTGATCCCCTGGTGCGATATAAGCCCAGCCTGGCGCTAGTTTGTCACCATGACATGCTTCTTTTACATTTATTGCGCAGGTTTTGTCCATTCGTAGTGCAAATGACTTACTAAAAACTGGCGGTATATGCTGAGTGATCATAAGCGGCGGACAATTCACTGGCATATTTATTAATACTTCTTTAATTGCCTCAGTTCCCCCTGTTGATGCTCCGATCGCTAACACTTTGGTATTGATAAAATGTTGTTTAGCAGAAGTATCAATTGCAACATTAGCTGGGAGCTTAAAGCTGCGTATCCTAGCACTTGCAGCAGTGCGCACTTTTTGCTGTACTAGCTGCGCATACTGAGCAAATTGTTCAGATACATTAATTTTTGGCTTAGCAACAAAATCAACAGCCCCTAACTCTAATGCTTCAAGCGTAATGGGCGAGCCTTTTTGAGTTAAAGTAGAAATCATTACAACCGGCATTGGTCTTAGTCGCATTAGATTTTTTAAAAAACTAATGCCGTCCATTCTTGGCATCTCAATATCTAATGTAAGTACATCAGGATTGAGCTGTTTGATCATGTCCCGGGCTTGATAAGGGTCTTCAGCACAGCCAACCACTTTAATATCATCAGCTTGATTTAAAACTTGGGTTAAGATTTGCCTTATCAGCGGGGAGTCATCTATCACGAGTACATTAATCATTTAATCCCCTTAGAATAATTCAATATCAGTTTTTAATTCTTGTTTTTCAATATTATGAAGATAGTTCACTTCACGTTTTTCGATATTCTCATTTTGCACACTACGCAGCTTTTTCACATGAGCTTTACCCGTCTGCGGGTGAAACACCACTTTACGAGGCCATGGGCCCCCTACATCCTGAGAAACTAACCTCAATCCCTCTTCTTGAACGTATGCCTGTGCAAAACTTATATTACCAAGACCGATATCCGTCATTGTCCGAATAATCTGCCCGCCACCAAAGAGCTTTATTTTTAAATTCGCGCGCGATGCACCATTTTTAAGCACTTCATTAATTAAAAATTCCATTGCCCAATTTCCATAACGGCAATTTAGGCTGTGAGCATTTGTAAGCTCCTGTCCTTTTTCAATAGGCAGCATAAAGTGATTCATGCCCCCAACACCTACTTGCTCATCATAAACACACGCAGCAATACATGATCCGAGCACAGTCGTAATTAACTCATCATTTTTTGATACATAAAACTCACCGGGCAAAACCTTTGCAACAACATTTTTATGCCCACTATCCCAAAACCGTCTTACATGATCGAAGCCTTTTAGTACTGGTGAAAAATGCTTATCCATAATTAAACCTTCTGATACATTGTCTTCCCTAAATTCTTAAACTCTTGATGTGCCTTACTCATTGTTTCAGAGTGACCCAACATTAGATGTCCATCCATAGCTAAAACTTGGTGATAACGCTCAAAAAGCTGCTCTTTAGTTTCTTTATCAAAATAGATCACCACATTACGACAAAAAATCACATCAAATGGGCCTTTAAGCGGCCACTCTTGCAGTAAATTCAAACGTTTAAAAGAAATCATCTGTTGCAGTTCAGGTTTTACTTTAAATTGCTCACCATCTTTACTTCTTAAAAACCAGCGCTTTAACTGACTAGGCTCAAGCCCATTAACATTTGCTGCGGTATAAGTACCAGACTGCGCTTTCGCCAAAACGTTGGAGTCTAAATCGGTTGCTAGAATTTTTACATCCCAATCACGTGGGAATACACCACTCAATACCATAGCTAAAGAATAAGGTTCTTCACCCGTAGAGCAGCCCGCAGACCAAATACGTACTCGCCGCGTATCTTTATTGGCTATTAATAGCTTTGGAAAAATCTGTGTTTGTAGATAGTCAAAATGGTGCTGCTCGCGAAAAAATGCCGTCAAATTTGTGGTTATCGCATTAATGAAATCACTAAACTCTTGATTATGGTGAGCTTCTAAATACTCTAAGTACTGTTTGAAATTGGAGAGCTGCAATGATCTTACTCGCCGCGCTAAACGTGAATAAACCATTTCCCGCTTATGCTCACCCAATACAATGCCGCAAGAGTTATATACTTTTTCTGATACTTTCTTAAAATCATCGTCGGTAAACAAAAACTCTTTCATCACAATCACTCGCAATTATAACAGTCGGAAATAACGGCTATTAAGGGTTTAGTAATTAGCTGCTCAGGATTCTAAGCATTGGCGTGCGCTAATCGCGCTGTACAATAAATCAAATACTTATGTGATATAAAATGTACAGCGCACCTTTTCTAAATCCATATAGAAAATATTCTTTGTTGTTTATTAATAAACTTTAAAATTCTTCCCACTCATCAGAAGGCTCAGAGAAATCATTCCCTCTTGGTTCGCTGCGAATATAACGACTATGTGTGACGGGTGTTTCAGTACTTCTTACGTGTGGGGTCGTCGCTTTAGGCTTTTCTATGTTGGGAACTACAGCCTCTTCTTGGCCTAATGAGAAGAACCGTAATAGCTTACGCATATCATTCGCTTGCTCTGCCATCGACTCACCAGCAGCAGACGCTTGTTCAACCAAGGCCGCATTTTGCTGTGTCATTTCATCCATTTCAGAAATTGCTTTATTAACTTGCTCAATGCCTGAGCTTTGCTCTTCAGATGCTTCTGCAATATCCGAAATCATGCCTGTGACACGTTGCACACAGGTAACTATTTCTTGCAACGTTGCACCTGACTCATTGACCAATTGCGTGCCATCTTCGACCTTATCAACACTATCTCTAATTAACTCTTTAATCTCTTTTGCAGCCCCTGCAGAGCGCTGAGCTAAGTTTCGTACCTCTCCTGCGACAACTGCAAAGCCTCTACCTTGCTCTCCTGCTCTTGCGGCCTCAACAGCGGCGTTAAGCGCTAATAGGTTAGTTTGAAAAGCAATTTCGTCAATCACACTTATAATATCAGCAATTTTTTTACTGGATTCATTGATCGCTGACATGCTGGTTACAGCTCGATTAACGACCTCTCCTCCAAGTTGTGCTTTGTCTCGTGTTTCTGACGCCAGTTCATTGGCTACTTTAGCGTTATCTGCATTTTGACGAACTGTACTTGTCATTTCTTCCATACTTGATGCTGTTTCTTCTAATGCTGATGCTTGCTCCTCCGTACGCTGGCTTAAATCTGCATTGCCTTGCGATATCTCTTCCGCACCACTGGCAACCATAGTCGCGGATGAATTTATTCGGTGGATAACTTCTGTTAATTTATCTGCGGTTGCATTAGCATCACGTTTAAGCTTATCAAATGAACCTTGATAATCTTGTTCAATACGTTTTGATAAATCGCCATTAGCCATCGCTGATAGCATTTCCCCTGTACCGGACACTGCATCATCTACAATCCCAACCAAACTGTTTAATCCTTTGGCTAAGCGTAGGAAAAATCCATTTTTATCTGCTTCTTTTATCCTAATATCTAAATCACCACTTCCAGCGACACTAATTAAATCATTAATTTCTTTTTCTATGGCAACTTCTTCTGTACGGTCAACCCACTCAACGACAGTGCCTATACGCTCACTATCAGGTGTAATAATAGGGTTAGCAACTAGACCAAAAGTTCGCCCGCCAACCAGTATTTCAGCACTATACGTTTTATTTAATTTGCTTAATATATTACGCTGGTGGACTGGGTTCTTATGAAATACATCAATGTTTTGCCCTAATAACTTACTACTATCAAAAGTAGGTAGGTCTTTGCGTAAATCTTTCTCTGCCGTACGCATCATACTAACAACCGCATCATTCATATAAATGATGTTATTATCTGCATCCGCAATCATAGTATTAGTAGCAACGCGATCTAACGCTCGGCGCACACGTAAATTTTCTTGTGATTCACGTTTTTCTTGCTCAGCTTTATTTTCACTATCTGTTATATCTTGCCACTCAACAATCGTTCCTAACCTCTGCCCATCACTACCAAGCCAAGGCGTAGCGATGAGACTAAAAATAAGTTCCGCTAAACGTAAAGTGGCTTTATGTGGCTCGTTAAGTTCTGACAATACTTTGCGCTGATGCGATGGCTGCTTATGAAAATCATCTACACAGGTACCTATAAGATCCGCCACTGAAAATGATGGCAAAACGGTTTTTAGCTTAGCCTCACGCGCCTGCAGCATTTGTTTTACTTTCTCATTTACAAAAACAATCTTTAAATCGTTATCTGCAATCATCACATTTGCTTGGCATACTTTTAAGGCATTAGCTAAATCTGCAGTCGAGCGCGCTTTTTCAGATACTGCTTTTTGGGCACTAATATCACTAGCATATTTAATGACTTTATATGGTTTTCCGTTAGGGTCAAAAATAGGATTGTAAGACGCTTGTATCCAGATCTTTCTACCATCTTTTGCTATACGCAAGTACTCACCAGAGTCAAATTCTCCATCTCCTAATTTTCGCCAAAACTGGTTATATTCAGTACTTTTAGCATACTCCTGTTCAACAAATAAACGGTGATGCTTGCCTCTAATTTCATCCAGACTATAACCAAGTGTGTTTAAAAAATTATCATTGGCCGTAATAATGGTGCCATCAAGGTTAAATTCGATCACTGCTTGGGATTTATTAATTGCTTCTATTTGACTGGCCACATCAGCTGCAAGGCGTTTTTGCTGTGTGATGTCTGTGGCAAACTTAACAACTTTTAATACTTTTCCTTGCGCATCTATGACAGGGTTGTACGTCGCTTGTATCCAAATTTCTTTACCATGATTACCTGTGCGCTTGAATTCATCGCGGATAAACTCACCACTTTTAAGTCGCTGCCAAAACTCTTGATATTGCGCGCTGTCGACCTCTGTAGGATCAACAAACATGGCATGATGTTGACACTGAATTTCCTCAAGCTGGTAACCCATTACATTTAGAAAATTGTCATTGGCAGTAATAATTTGCCCCTCGGGCTCAAATTCAATGACCGCTAAAGACTTATTTAATGCAGCAACGACTAGGTCATTACTTGATTCTGACTGTTTTGAATTACTAAACCACCACATGCCAATCACCTTTTTATTTATCTGTTATGGTTTTTAATGCGTACATTTAATCTTCATTGTTTTTTTCAAATCAAGTAACGCAACCATTTTTTCACCTACATTTACCAGCCCTGCAACAAACTCTGAGTTATCAGAATCCGTAAAATTAGGCACTGTTTTCGCGTCTTCTTCTGCGATGCTATAAACATCAGATACAGCGTCCACGACTACGCCCATAATCTTGCTGCCTTGTTCAAAATTCACTTTTACGACTATCACAACAGTTAAAGGACCATACTCAATACTCGGTAATCCAAACCGCAACCTCAAATCTAAAATAGGGACTATGGTCCCACGTAGATTAATAACCCCTTTGACGTAATCTGGTGCATTAGGTAGCACTGTAATTTCTTCCCAACTACGAATTTCTTGCACAGTTAAAATATCTACACCGTACTCCTCATCCGCCATAATAAAAGTGAGAAATTGCTTCACCCCTTTTGCTTGTTCTAGCATTATCTTGTTATCTAATTCGCTTTGCCCAGAGATCATGACGCCTCCAAATTAGCTTGCGATTCAATAATCAACTCTTGGCTTCCTGGTTTTCGTAAGCCAGATAATTTGATTAAACCACTAATATCTATAATTAGAGAAACACGGCCATCACCTAAAATTGTCGCCCCAGATACACCGTCTACCTTTTGATAATTAGCTTCTAAGCTCTTAATCACAACTTGTTGCTGAGAAAGTAAATCATCTACTAGTAAACCTATTTTTTGATTATCGCTTTCAACAACGACTAACAAGGTTTTATCTAAGGTCTCAATAGCACCTTGATGATTAAAAATATTGTACAAACGTAAAATAGGGATGTATTCATCACGCAGCCTTAAAACATCAAGATCTTTACCCACTCGACTTACTTTGGTGATATCGATTTGCAATGACTCAACAATTGAAATTAAAGGAATAATGTATGTGTGTTTTGCAACTTTAACTAACTGACCATCTAAAATAGCCAGCGTCAGTGGTAAACGAATCGTAAAAGTCGAGCCAATACCCGTCGCGGACGACACTTCTACAGAACCATTAAGCGATTGAATATTACGCCTAACTACGTCCATTCCAACGCCGCGTCCTGAAATATCACTTACCGCATCTGCGGTTGAGAATCCCGGCATAAAAATTAATTCGTTGATTTCGTCATCGCTAAGCTCGTCGCCTAATGCTATCAGTCCATTTGCAATAGCTTTTTCTTTGATTTTAGTGGTATTAAGGCCTTGCCCATCATCCATAATTTCAATAACGATATTACCGCCTTGATGAAATGCATTGAGCGTGACAATACCTACGGGGTCTTTGCCTACTGCAAGACGCTGATCGACAGTTTCAAGGCCATGATCAAGCGAATTACGAACTAGATGCACCATTGGGTCGGAGATTTTTTCCATTACCGTTTTATCAAGCTCTGTCTGCTCTCCGAGTAATTTCAACTCAACTTGTTTATTTAACTTTTGTGAAATATCTCTTACTAAACGAGGGAAACGACTGAACACAAAACTTATGGGGAGCATCCGTATTCGCATTACATTTTCTTGTAAATCACGAGTGTTATGCGCTAACTGCGCTAATCCTTCTTGCAAAGAAGCAATCGTCGCTTCAGTAATTTCCTGCTCCCCAAGTTGCGTTAGCATCGCTTGGGTTATTACTAACTCACCAACCATGTTGATCAGTGAATCCACTTTATCAATACCAACGCGTATAGAAGTTGATTCAGTTGCTGGAGGTGGTGCCTTGCTTACCACCGTTTTTTTAACCTCTTGCGTATTTATAGGTGCTGATGAAGCAGGTTCTATTTTACTATCTGGGTTATTTTCTTCGGCTCCTTGCGCCGTATCATCTTCTGAGAAAAGCCCGCCACACAGCGTAATTGTTAAATCACAATCATCTTCCACCCATTCAAATATCTCTCTAATAACACGCTCTTCTTTTTCGGTATTTAAAAAGAAGCGCCAGGAAAGAAAGCAATCATCGGCCGTTAAATCTGTAATATCAGGGATTTCATTATGAGATACATGGGTTTCGAGCTCACCTAACTCAGCTAGCTCGCTGATCATGTATAAAGGCTCATTACCTGTTTTAAATAAATGATGGTAGGGCTTAAAATCTATTTGGTATGTGTTTACTTCTGCCTGCTGTTCATCTGCACATTCTGAGTTAGGATTATCGTGTTCGGATTGCCCTAGCCCTAAAATAGCCTCAAATTTAAGCCTTAAGGCATTAGCTTCTTCAAGATCTGGTTCTTGCTCTGATTGCAAAGCACTGAGCAAAGCGCGTAAACAATCCACCGATTTTAGTAACAGGTCAACGTGCTCTGTTGTTAACTCTCTTTTGCCTTCTCGTATTTGATCTAATAAAGTTTCGAGTACATGAGTGAAGTCAGATACCGAGTTAAAACCAAATGTGCCACTGCCGCCTTTAATTGAATGCGCAGCACGAAAAATTGTATTGATCGTTTCTAAGTCTTCCTCTCCGGGAACCAAGTTTAGCAACTCAGCCTCCATTGCATCCAAGCCTTCGAAACTTTCCTCAAAAAAGACTTCAAAAAATTGACTTAAATCTATACTCATGCCCGCTCCCTAAATTAGCGAATCACTTTCTTGATGACAGCCAATAATTGCTCAGGGTTAAAAGGCTTTACAATCCAACCTGTGGCTCCTGCCGCCTTCCCTTCAACTTTTTTATCCATACCGGATTCAGTTGTTAACATTAATAACGGCGTGAATTTATAGTTTGGCAGAGTCCGTAACTCACGGATCAAAGTAATACCATCCATTATTGGCATATTGACATCTGATATAACAGCATCAAAACCTTGCTGCTTAGCGATGCTTAATGCTTCACTACCATCTTTTGCTTCAGTAACATCAAACCCTGCCTTTTTTAAGGTGAATCCCACCATTTGGCGCATTGATGCGGAATCATCCACCGCTAAAATTCTTTTCATATTGACCTCTTAATCTGTACTTTCGAGTATTAGATATTCACTCAGACCCAAACTATTAATGGTACTTTTTAATGGATCACTCTGCCCTACCCAAATAATTTTATGATGTACAGAAAGTAAATGTTTTTGCAAAGCACATAACAACTGAATAGTTGCAGTATCCGCACTAGAGACATCACTAATATCCAAACATACATCATCATTGCTATTTAATTCGCGTAATATATCTTGATGTAAAACCTCAACTTGGGTGATAGTCAATTCTGCAGGAAGCTTTAACATAATTTTATTACTTTCCTTGTTTTACCAATTCATAACAAAAGCTTAGACCGAGTTAGTAAAAAAGCCACAAAAGCACTGAAAAAAGAATAAATATATTTCATGATGAAAAATTCAGATAAAAAAAGGAGCACATCGTGCTCCTTCATGAATACATGTAGTTTTTAATTAGCAATTAATTATTGATATTGATCTGCAATTACTGAAAATTCTATTATTAGTTTTTTTGCATTAATCAAAGGCGTGCTGCCTGCTTTAAATTCAGGTTTAAAAATAGCCCTAACAGCTCCAGTTGAATCAACCATTGCAACTGATGCACTGTGATCGACAGCATACTCCTGCTCATCACTATCGCTGATTGCGTATATTAGCCCCAGTTCTCGCACTAATGGGAATAAGTCTTTATGTGGGCCTGAAACAGCTAAGAAATCTGGATTAAAATAGTCAATATACGCTTTGCGCTTGTCGGGTGTATCTCGTTGTGGATCAACGGATAAAAACCAAACTTGCAGCGGATACTTGTCTTTTAATGCCTTATGAACATTATTAAGTTTAGCTAAGGTAAGCGGACAAATATCTGGACAGCTCGTATAGCCTAAAAAAACCAAGTTCCACTGATTTAAAAACGCTTGCTTAGTCACCGGTTCACTATTTTGATCTTGCAAGATAAAATCATTAAGCGGCTTACTTTGCTCGTAAACAAGTGCGTCAACCGTAGCCACTTTATTTTCACTACAAGCAACCAAAAAAAACAAACTTAAAACTAATAATACATTCGCATTAAACTTCATATAACAAGCCATTTGTCTACAAATAAGACCACAAAGAGTACCATTAAATGAACGATTGAAAAACGGAATAAATCCATCGCAGTGTCGTCATTTCCTGCCATTTTAAGTTTTACTGCTTTATAAATAAAAATCCCATTAAGTACCGTTGAGGCTATTAAATAAATAGCACCTGACATGCCTATTAAGTAAGGCAGTACACATACCAGTGCTAATAAAATTGAATAAGCGACTACACATGTTTTACAAAAATCAATACCGTGAGTAACAGGTAACATGGGTATTTTTGCTCGTTCATAATCACTTTTTCGGGCAATTGCCAAAGCCCAAAAATGTGGAGGCGTCCAGGTGAAAATAATCATTACCAGCAACCAAGGAGCAGCTGCCATTTGCCCAGTTTCAGAGACCCAGCCTAGTAATGGTGGCATTGCACCAGCGAGTCCACCAATAACTATATTTTGTGGGGTTGCTCGTTTTAAAAATGAAGTATAAATAAATGCATAACCAACCAATGCAAATAAGGTCAATATTGCAGTTAACGGATTAGCCCATAGCATCAACATAATAAAACCACTAACGCCAATCACTGTTGCAAAACTCAATGCATGAAACTTAGATAACCGCCCCTTAGCAACTGGACGATGACGTGTGCGCGCCATTTTACTATCTATTTCGCTATCAACCACGTGATTAATAACAGCTGCCGCTGCTGATAATAACCCGATCCCTAACAAGCTGATTAGCTGTACACCCATCCCTCGACCAACATCTGGTGCAAGCGCTAACCCCACCCATGCTGTTAGTACCAACATGGCGACTACTTTGAATTTACAAATTGCGAGATAATCATTAATTAACGCGCTAATTTGACTAGGTGCTAACTTTGTTATTGCTATTAGTTGTGTCATAACTGCCCCTAAGTACGTACTTTTAAGTAAAAACATAAACGAACTACCGTTAATAAGAGTATGGCAGCCATTAGGTTATGTGCCAGTGCGATACCTAAAGGAAAATGCCAATGCACAACCGCTAATCCTAAACAAATCTGACATAGCAGTGCAATTAAGACCGCCACAGTGCAATGTTTTATCTTTTTAGATAGTGCATGGCTATAAATGCGCCACATGATCAGTGCTAACACTACACACGTAACCAAAGCCCATATTCTATGCAGTAAATGAATCGACATTCTTGCTTGCTGTGAAAGCACGCCATATTCATAAGTACTTTGCTCTAACGGTAATTGAAATACACTACTAAGCGAAAATGGTTGGCCATAACTACACAGCGGTAAACCGTTACAATGTGGGGCAGCATAATTAGCAGCTAACCAGCCGCCTAGCGCAATTTGAATTACCAGTACCACTAACGCAACCAAGCTCAGCTTAAAATGACGCCTTGCAGGGGCATCGCCTCCACTAATAGGCTGTGCAGTAAGTCGTAAATACAACAGTGTAACTAAAGACAAAATACTAAAGCCGCCCAAAAGGTGGCCCATTACAATGACAGGCTGCAAGTTCATGGTAACAGTCCACATGCCTAGCGCGGCCTGAAAAACCACTAACGCAAGTAGTAACAATGGTAACTTAACAGGCGTGGTCGGATGTTGGCGCTTTGAAAAAGCCAATATAAATAGCGCTAAAATTAATAAGCTAAGGGTACCTGCAAAATAGCGGTGGATCATTTCCTTCCACGCTTTCGCGGTTTCAAACATCATATCAGGGTAACTTTGCTCTACATGAGCAAGGTCAGCTGCATGCTTGGGCACGGTTAAAAATCCATAACACCCTGGCCAATCAGGGCAACCTAAACCCGCATCACTTAAACGAGTATAAGCGCCAAGCCCAATAACTAAAATCGACAACATAAACGTAGCTAATACCAAGTTTTTATAATTTTTATACATAGTTAGCACTCCTTAAATTAGCTTGAACGCGAGTAGTTAAGTAATTTTTTTAAATCTTTTAACAATCCTTTTTGAGTTAAACGGTTTTGCTGAGGTTCTACATGATACGGGTACTGCAAAACGACCAACCCCATATGATCAATTAAATATAAACTTGCTGGCTGGAGCACATCGACTGCAGGGAGTTCACGCCAGCGCAATGTTTGCTGTTGCGCCTGCCCAAGTATTGCCATATCGACTTTGCCTTGGTTTTTACCAAGGGCAACATAAAGATTGTTTAGTGCGTGTAATTGCTCAGCGCACGCTTGCTCACATTGTGCAGGGTGATTAAGCGCTATAGTCCACTGTTTATGCTCAGATTGTTGCCAATCTTGCAGTTTAATTTCTTGAGTTAAAAACTCGCCTTTATTACTCGATGCGCTTGGGATCCAGTCAAATTTTAAGGCTAAATACGCCATTATTAAAGGCACTAAACAACAACCAATAAATATCATTAATGGATTATTTTTCATTATAATTCCTTCTTTTTACTAGCGAATATTGCAATAACTAGGCAAGCAACAGCGATTAAAAACCACTGCACAGCATATGCTTGATGTTTTTCGGGGCTCATCACCACAGCTTTATAATGAGGCACAGCGATGTTATCGCCATCACCTTGACGATACCCCATAAATTCAACTATGTTACGACCCGTCTGCTGTGTAAATAATGCTAAGTCAATAATTTGTATGCGCTTAGGCCAGTTTGAATCTATGTGTTGCGCTGCTTTTTGCAACGTAAAGCCACTGAGCGTGCCTTGCTTTAATTGCACTGTCATGGTGAAAGGGCTTGCTGGTAAATGAACCAGAGGTAACTGTTCGCGGCTAATGGGGGCCTTAACCCACCCTAAATTTACTAATAAGTTATCATCACTGTTGGTCAATTTTAATAAAGTAACAACATCGTAGCCAACTTGCCCTTGATAGACTTGATTGTCTAACAGCCAGTATTGCTCTGTATCAAGCATGCCCGTCACAGTTACATGCAACCCGGTTTTATTCCACTTAGTTGGAAGCTGATGCATTTGCTTCCAACTCAAAACTCCCTGCTCTTGTAGCTCGGCTATTTGTGTTAGCTGTAGTGCTTTGTTTTCAGCTCTTTGTAACTGCCAATACCCCAAACGTAAGCACACTAAAATCACAATCACCACCACGCAAAGTATGATAATTGAGCTAAGCTTTTGTTTACGCCATAAAATTAACTGCATAAAGGTGACCCAGTGATTATTAAAATTATTATCGTACTGTTGCTACTATTTATACTTTTTAACTTGTTCCGAGCTTTATTTATTATGGTCTCAGGTAAAGCGGATGGACGGCCTATGTCTCACTATTTAGGCCGTCGTGTATTATTTTCTGTTGTTGTATTAGTGATTGTAATTGCAGCGTTAAAGATCGGTTTTATCCACAGTAACGCATCGCCTATTCACAAAATTACAGCACGTATACAAATACAAATAAACACAGCCATACCACATCAACAAAATGCCAATACCAAGCAGCCGCTTGAAAAGCAAAATGTTTATCCGGGCTAAAATGGCCTTTAATAATTCGAATTAGAATGACCAATAATAAAACCGTACCTAAGGTCACATGCAGGCCATGAAAACCGGTCAGTAAAAAGAATGTATTGCCGTATACACCAGCATCTAAGGTCAACCCAAGATCTTGGTAGGCATGAATATACTCTTCAACTTGTAGGCCTAAAAAGCAAACTCCTAGCGCAACCGTTAATGCCAAAAATACCTTTAATGGTCCGCGCTTATTATTCTCCATTGCGACATGTGCAAAATGCAAAGTGACCGATGAGGTGAGTAATATTAATGTGTTGATCAGTGGCAACCCCTGCCAACCCATGGCTTGTGTTGTACCTCCTGCTGGTGTTGTGACTAATGGCCACATAGCCTCGAAGGTTGGCCATAGCACCTCATTGGTCATTGCATTATTACCCGCTCCACCCAACCAAGGCACAGATAGGATACGGGCATAAAACAATGCACCAAAAAACGCCATAAAAAACATCACCTCAGAGAAAATAAACCAACTCATACCTTGACGAAAAGAGCGATCCATTTGCGCTGAATATAAACCCTTATCAGACTCTTCAATGACATTTTTAAACCAACTAAATAACATAAACAACAACACGCCAATGCCTACATAGAGAATATAATGACCATTGCCACCTTCATTCTTAGCCTGCATCACAGTAAGCGCGGCACCCACTGCAATAAAAAACATTGCAAATGCACCGACTATTGGCCACGGACTTTGCGCGGGCACATAGTATTTTTCGTGATTTTTATCCATTTTACTTGCTCCTAAATAGCGATTAGTTTGGCAGCCTAATTACTGGCGACTAACTGCTTGCTAATATCAAACACGGTATAAGATAAAGTTATTTCTTCCACATCATCAGGGAGTTCCGTATCAACATAAAAAAGTAATTTAAACTCAACCTCCTCCCCTGCTTTTAAGGGCTGTTGATCAAAACAAAAACAGGCCATTTTATGTAGATACTTAGCTGCTTTACCTGGCGATACCGACGGCACAGCTTGCATTACTTTATCTTCATTACTGATATTTTTTGCTTTGAATAACACCTCACGCATAGCACCAGGTTTAACAACCACACTATATTCATGTGATTTCACCTTAAACGGCGCGCCACTTTGTGCATGCGTAGTAAAGCTCACATCTATTTCACGCTTTTCATTTATATGCGTGCTTTGCTTTGCTTGCTCTAGCGAGGGCTTACCATTAAGCCCTGTAACATCACAAAAAACGTCGTACAACGGCACCATTGCAAACGCAAAAGCAAACATGCCTAGGCATATTAAAACTAAGCGTTTAAGTAACGGTGCATGACTCATTACTTAATCTCCGGTGGGGTTTCAAATGTGTGATAAGGCGCTGGAGAAGCAACCTCCCACTCAAGACCTTCAGCACCATCCCATACTTTTGCCGGAACTTTGTCGCCACCGCGTGCGCATTTATACACCACAACAACAAACAGCAATTGTGAAAGGCCAAAAGCAAAGCCGCCAATACTAATAATCGCGTTAAAATCGGCAAATTGCAGCGCATAATCAGGGATCCGACGTGGCATACCTGCAAGACCAACAAAGTGCATTGGAAAGAACAGCACATTCACACTCACTAACGACAACCAAAAGTGCCATTTAGCCAAAGTGATATTAAACATATTACCCGTCCATTTTGGCAGCCAATAATAAGCCCCCGCCATGATTGAGAAGACCGCACCTGTCACTAATACATAGTGAAAATGTGCCACCACAAAGTAAGTGTCGTGATATTGAAAATCTGCAGGGGTGATTGCCAACATTAACCCTGAGAAACCACCAATCGTAAACAACACAATAAAGGCGATGCTAAATAACATGGGTACTTCAAAGCTAATCGAACCCCGCCACATAGTGGCTACCCAGTTAAATACCTTAACGCCCGTTGGCACCGAAATCAGCATGGTCGCATACATAAAAAATAGCTCCCCAGCGACCGGCATACCCGTCGTAAACATATGATGCGCCCAAACAATAAAGCTCAACAACGCAATTGAGGACGTCGCGTAAACCATGGAGGCATAGCCAAATAGCCGCTTACGCGAAAAGGTAGGTACTATTGTTGAGATAATACCGAAGGCCGGTAATATCATGATGTACACCTCAGGGTGCCCGAAGAACCAGAATATGTGTTGGAACATCACCGGATCACCGCCCCCAGCCGCGTCAAAAAAGCTGGTCGCAAAGTATTTATCCGTCAGGACCATAGTCACGGCACCTGCCAATACAGGCATTACAGCAATAAGTAAAAATGCCGTTATTAGCCAAGTCCATACAAATAACGGTAGCTTCATCCAAGTCATACCTGGAGCTCGCATATTAACAATGGTCACAATGACATTGATTGCTCCCATGATTGAGCTAATTCCCATGATATGCACAGCAAACACAAAAAACGCGGTGTTATCGTTACTGTATGTAGTAGAAAGTGGTGCATAAAATGTCCAACCAAATGCAGGGCCACCACCAGGCATAAATAATGAGGCTAATAGAATTAAAAACGCGAATGGTAAAATCCAAAAACTCCAATTATTCATTCGAGGTAACGCCATATCTGGCGCACCGATCATCAAGGGCACCATCCAGTTTGCCAGCCCTGTGAAAGCAGGCATAACAGCACCAAATACCATGATCAAGCCATGTACTGTAGTCATTTGATTAAAGAAGTGAGGATCAACTAATTGTAGCCCCGGCTGAAACAACTCAGCGCGTATAACCATCGCCATCGCGCCACCAATTAAAAACATGGTCAACGAGAAAATTAAATATAAGCTGCCAATGTCTTTATGGTTAGTTGTGTACAACCAACGCTTAAACCCTTTTGCAGGGTGATGATGTCCGCCGTCATGATGCCCAGCTTCATTATGTTGTTGCTCTGTTACGCTACTCATTATTTAGCCTCCGAAGTTGCATCAATCGCGGCTTGTATTTGACTCGGTTGAATCACATCCCCAGTATCATTACCCCATGCATTACGTTTATAGGTAACGACAGCTGCCAATTGCTTAATTGATAACTGCTTAACAAATGCTTGCATCGCAGTACCTGGGCGACCATTAATCACCACATCAATATGATCATTAATATCCCCCAACACCACAGGATTACCTTTGAGCGCAGGAAATACACCTGGTAAACCCATTCCTGTTGGTTGATGGCATGCGGCGCAACTAGCCATATACACTTGCTCTCCCAACACCATTAACTCCTCTTTAGGGAGGGTTTGGTCAAGCAGGGCTGCATCTGCTGCTGCTGCCGTTTTTTTGGCTTGCTTCGCTTGTTGCAACCAATCGGTAAACGCTTGCTCAGACTTAGCCTCAACAACAACAGGCATAAAACCATGATCTTTACCACATAGCTCAGCACACTGACCTCGATAAATTCCCTCTTCATTAATTTTGGTCCACGTTTCATTGATAAAGCCAGGGTTTGCATCTTTTTTTACAGCAAAATCAGGTACCCACCAAGAGTGGATAACATCGTCTGAAGTCATCAAAAAACGTACTTTTTTATTAATAGGTAATACCAATGGTTTATCAACTTCAAGTAGATAGGTGTTTGTTTTATCTGCTTGGTTGGAAATTTGATCTTGAGGGGTTGATAGAATAGAGTAAAAAGCAACGTCTTCACCCATGTATTCATAATGCCACTTCCACTGCGACCCCGTAATTTTAATGGTCAAATCTGCTTTGCTGGCATCTTCCATCGAAATTAGAGTTTTAGTAGCGGGTACCGCCATAGCGATTAAGATTACAAATGGTATTGCCGTCCAGAGGATTTCTACTTTTGTACTTTCATGGAATTGGGCAGGTTTTGCCCCTTTTGATTTTCGGTGATGGATTAGTGCCCAAAACATAACCGCGAACACAATTACACCAATCACACAACATATAATAAATATTGTCATGTGCAGTTGATAAACATCATTACTTATATCTGTTACGCCCTTTCGCATATTAAATTGGCTATTTGCCAATACTTGCTGCGGTAGAACAAACAATATAAGCCACAAGGTAGAGCTCAGTTTACCCATGTGACGACTCCTTTGAATGCTATTGCAAAAATGCAAAGCGAAAAGGCGGCACTGCTATTAAATCGCGCCAATTCGTTTATTGTTATTTTAACTGAAAGTTAACAATTTATTTATACCACAGGCATAAACACACTCATTAAAGAGCAATTGTTAATACAGTGTATTAACCAATTAGTTAAAAAATGAACAATTAGCAAGTTTTAATGGCAATTAAATTTTATTTTACTGCAAAAATAACAACTAAAAATCAGCGCGTTATTTTCCAAAGGAAGGTAATATTAAATAGCTAAAAGCAGTGGATAAGTAGGGGTAATAAGGCTTTGAATGGTACTTACAAGTGTGGGTTCTAATATATTAGGGGTTAAAAAATGTAAAGCATCAAACTTCAGCTATTTGATGCCACTCTATGAAAAAGTTATTACATCCAATCGGCGTTACGAATAACACCAACAGCCAAACCTTCTATATTGAAAGATTCATGCTCTAGATCAACTTCAATTGCGCAGAAGTCATCATTTTCAGCATGTAAGAAAACTTTTTTCCCAGCTTTTTCAATACGCTTAACGGTTACATCATCATCAACACGTGCCACCACTACTTGGCCATTTTCAGCCACTTGAGTACGATGTACAGCTAATAAGTCACCATCCATAATGCCAATATCTTTCATGCTCATGCCCTGTACACGCAGTAAAAAGTCAGCAGCTGGCTTAAATAACAGCGGATCAACTTGGCAATGGCTTTCAACATGTTGCTCAGCCAATATAGGTTCACCCGCGGCCACCCTACCAATAAGCGGTAAACCTAGTTGCTCTGGCTCATCTTCTTCAACCAGTTGAATACCTCGGCTTGCACCAGGTTTCATTTTAATCACACCTTTTTTAGCAAGTGCTTTTAAATGCTCTTCTGCCGCATTTGCACTTTTAAAACCTAGCGTCTGCGCAATTTCTGCACGCGTTGGTGGCATGCCTGTATCTTTGATAAAAGCTTTAATAAGTTCGAGAATTTGAGCTTGGCGATTCGTTAATGGGCGCATACAACTGGGTTTCCATACAGTACATTTAACTGTGAGTATATACAGTTATATGAAAATCGCAAATTTAAATTGGCTTAAATAAAACCATAAATATTGATTGAATTTATTAGTATGAAGTTACCGATATGAATGTTAAAAAGTATAAAGTAAATTTAAACCCATTGGAGAATATGGACATATGAGTATTTGGTATCAACCTATCACCCTTGAACAATGCAAAAGTCTTGATAACGGTATAAATGGACAAGGCACATTAATGAAAACCATGGGCATTGAGATTAGTGAAATTGGTGACGATTACCTCGTTGCAACTATGCCAGCCATCCCTGAGCATCATAACCCAATGGGAATAGTGCACGGTGGTGCTAATGTTGTTTTAGCTGAAACCGTCGCCAGTTATGCCGCTAATTTTGTGGTCGATTTCACAAACTTTTACTGCGTTGGACAAGAGATCAATGCGAACCATTTAAAAGCATCACGTAATGGCACGTTAACAGCAATAGCTAAGCCACTGCATTTGGGTAAGCGAACATCTGTATGGGAAGTAAAAATAACCAACAGCCGAGGTGAATTATGCTGCGTATCGAGGATGACCGCAGCAGTTGTTGAGCGTAAAATTAGCTCTGAACAGGATAAATAGTAATTTCAACACCGGCACCTATTGCAGATATGCGTAACAAGGTATCAACCTGTAATGCTTGATTAAAGCACTTTGGCGAGGTACCTGATTCAAAGCCAAGATCAAAAGTACGCTTTGAGCACGATAACCATTGTTTTAATGCTGCACGCGAACACGACTCTATTAACTCGCATAAGTGATTAATCGCCTTATCAGGAGAGGTTACTTCTCCTTTAGATTCAATGCGTGCAAGCTGTCGGTACTCATCTTTATCATAATGTAAAACCACAGCACTCTTTTTTAAGTCTGCAACTAACAGGCTAATATCTTGTTTGGATTCAAGCTCAAGATCTACATTTAAAAATTGAATTTCCGACATTATTTCTCTTTTATCTCACATTAAAAACAATGCAAACTTTAACCTATTTTTGCTTTTATACCAAATAATCTATCCCCAAGTCACCTCAAGATACATAATTCAACGTTTTATCTAAGCTAAAATCTACATGCGACAATTTGCCACATTGGCAAACCGAGTATAGCTTATAAAATACCGCGCTGAAAAATAATAACAAACAGGTAGTAATATGAATAAACGCATTTTTAAACACGCTCGTAAATTTCACAAATGGCTCGGGTATTTACTAGCAATTCAAATTTTTGCCTGGTTGTTAGGTGGTTTAGTAATGAGCGCAATCCCTCTTGAAAAAGTGCACGGTAAGCATCTTGCAGCACGCTCAATTAATAACCCATTTAATCAAGCCGATTACCCTACCTCACTTGATAATATTGTCTTGCAAGTTCCACAGCCAACTCAAATAACTTATAGTCATTTTTTAACCACCCCAATAATTACAGTGAATAACAGCGAAGGTGAGCATAGCTTTAATGGCCTTACTGGGCGCCCGCTTTTAGCACCGAGTAAAACCCAAATTATTGCAAATGCCTACGCTCATTTATTAATAGAAGCAAAAGTTAATAATGCTGTAATACTAACAACAGGCCCTCGTGAAGTGGGTTATAAACAAAATATTTGGCAAGTAACTTTTGACGACACCTTTAGCACAACGTTATATCTATCAGCAGATAATGGAAACGTTATTACTGTACGCAGTACTATTTGGCGTATTTTTGACTTTTTTTGGATGCTACATATTATGGATTACGACGAACGAGAAGACTTTAATAATCCATTACTGATCAGTTTTTCTGCCTGTAGCGTGTTATTTTGTATCACTGGATTTATTTTACTACTACAAAACTTCAGGTTGCCTCGACGTAAACGAACTCGCACATAAAATTCTCTTAATGGTGATGGCGATAACCACACGCCATCGCCGACTAAATTGCATATAAAAATATGCAATGTAAACTTTCTGATCTATAAAAATATACATTAGTTTAATTATTAAGTACTTAAGCTCGTCCGTTCAGCTGATTTACGCTATTGAATAATAACTCTAAAATACGCCCTCCTGTAGTTCACTTAAGTGATTGGATATGCCGTATTTTATTATTGCCTTATTGGCATCGCTGTTTAGTTTTAACCTTAATGCCGAGCAATTTACTCGCTTTTCTACAGCGAAAAGGCATTTAATCAAAACATTACCTACCGACGCTAAAAGCATTTATTGTGGCTGCGACATAAAACGCCAAGGTAAAAAGCTCGTTCCCGATCCAACTCAGTGCGGTTATGTACCGCGTAATGCAATAACCCGCTCAGGAAAACCAAATGCACGCGCTGTACGCATTGAGTGGGAGCACATTGTACCTGCATGGGAATTTGGTCACCAACTACAATGCTGGCAAGATGGCGGGCGAAAAAATTGCGTTAAAACCAGTGCTCAATTTCGTAAGATGGAAGCCGATATACATAACCTCGCGCCAGCCATTGGTGAAATAAATGCAGATCGCTCTAATTATCGATTTGGAATGATAGCGGGGGATGCTAGCCAATATGGCCGTTGCCAAGTAAAGGTCGACTTTAAACAACGCGTAGTTGAACCCCCTCTTTACTCGAGAAAACGTATCGCAGATGCTTATTTTTATATGCAAAAAACGTATGGATTAAAAATTTCGAGCAAACAACAAAAACTATTTAGCGCATGGCAACATCAAGAATTAGCCCAAAAAATCAGCAACACCAAGTTATAGGTAAACGGTTGATTGGGCTAACTCGCAATAAGTCAAATATTGACGCGTAAACTCGCTTTATTAAATCCGCAATATTAAGCTTTATAAAGGGTACTTTTATATTTTCTAGCCAAGTCACCTCAAGATGCAAGCGTCTTGAGGTGACTTGGATATATAAAGCACCCGACCTAATTTCAGGCCAGTTAAAGATCTTGATGTGGACCAAATACCTCATAATGAATGCGTGCAGCATCCACGCCTAGAGTAAGTAACTGCTGTTTAATTGCCGCCATGAAACCACTTGGCCCACAAATATAAAAGTCGCCTTCTGCCAGTGGTAATTGCTCAGCAACACGTGCAACATCCATTAAACCTGAAAAGTCAGACTCCTCGCCACCTTGGTTTAACCAAGTATGGTGTGTTAATCGAGCATGCGCTTCGCCCTGCTCACGAATAAATTGATCAAACGAGTGCTGTTGTTTATTTTCACAGGCATGTAAATACGTCACTGGCTGATTAGATTGCTCACTTAGTAATGTTTGCAGCATTGCTAACATAGGTGTTTGCCCAACGCCCGCAGAGATTAATACCGCAGGCTTATCTTCTGAACGTAGAAAGAAATCTCCCGCTGGCGGATAAAGATCAACAAAGCTGCCTTCTTCCAATGAATGTAAATAGTTAGACACAATCCCCGGTGCTGGAAGCAATTCTTTTTTCACGCTAATACGGTAACTTTTACCATTACTTTGCTGTGAAATAGAATATTGGCGGATCTCACTGTACTGTGCATTATCGGGTTGTACTTTAATCCCTAAATATTGCCCGGGTTTATGAGTGATCACTGCTTTTGAATCTAATGGTCTTAATATAAAGCTGGTCACTAACTGCGATTCAACCTGCTTATGTGCAATGATAAAACGACGCGTCCCAGACCAACCACCATGGTTATTTTTGCTATGGGCATACAAAGCCGCTTCTTCGGTAATACAGATATCTGCAAGTAATGCGTACGCTTCACGCCAAGCATATTCAACTTCTGGGGTAAACTGCTCTGGGATCAGCTCTTTTAATGTGCCAATTAAGTGACCGCCAACTATCGGGTAATGCTCCGGTAAAATATGCATACTGGCATGCTTATGATTAATACGCGCAAGCGACTCTTTCAAAACACCTAAATTATCAATATTTTGGGCATATGCAGCCAGCGCATTAAAAAGCGCAAATTGCTGACGACCACTGCGTTGATTAGCCATATTAAAAATATCTTGCAGTTCAGGGTTATGGCTAAACATACGCTTATAAAAATGATCAGTAACCACAGTACCGGCCTCAGCTAACAAAGGGACTGTGCTTTTAACTATTTCAATGGTTTTATCAGATAACATACTACTTCCTAAAGCTAAATTACTAACCATTACGCCCATCAACACGACGCCGCGTTAAAATAGGAATGCAATGGATCAAGAACAACAAAAAGGCCACTAACCACAAAACAGCACTTAGCTGCCACGTAATATGCGGCCCAATAACAAAGGGTAATAACGAACGAACAATCGCTGCAACAAGCACCAAAGCAAACGCCACGGCCATTGTGTGTGGAATAATTAAAGGCCGGCCTGTATGGCCATGAGATACGCGTGTCATCATCGCAAGAATCATCATGCCAATCGTACCGATGGTGATCATATGTAGTGCGTCTTTAAACAAAATAACAGGGCTATAGAAACTTAGTGCAACCAATGCTAAACCAAACCCAAGAGCTAGATACGAGAAGTGCAACGACCATAGCAGTGGCACTTTGAGCATTTTATTATTCCACCACAACAATGAGCGGCTTAAATGCAATACAGCAACAACGGCCAATACCCAACCGGGATTAACACTTGATATGAATAGTTGGCTGATAAAATAAAACGCGACAGCAAATAACGAGCTGTAAAGCAGCACTTTATCCAAACGTGGAATACGTACTTGTTCAGCTAAATCTAAGCCGCGAGCGGTAAAAAAGGGCAGTACTCGCCCTGCCACCACGCCTACCAATAAGGTCATGACCAAAACGGCGGTATCGACAGTAGCCAAAGCCAACAGCATTTTTTGCTCAATGGCGAGCCATAAATAAACACTATTGAGCACGCACAATGCACCTAGTATTGGCAAAAACTGGTAGTTATTTTTACTTTTGGCTTTTAGTAGCATATTTGCCAGCGCTGCAATTGCGCCTAGCCACCAGATTAATTGGAAAAATAATACCGCATATAAATTGGCGTTCTCGAGCCCCAATCCAGTAATAAAAAATGAACCTCGAGCAAGGAGCCAAATCACCGTGAGTAGCATTAATTTGTAACCACTTAAACTCGGCACACCGGTCCACGTTTGAGCCGCTGTTAATAAAAAACCAACAGCAACCGCACCGGCAAAGCCAAACATCATCTCGTGCGCATGCCAAAGTGTCGCGGGCATACTTAAGCCCCAGCTAACATGGCCCGTTAAAATAAGTAACCAATAACCGATCGACAAAAAAGCCAGTAGACCACCGGCTAAAAAAGAAGGCCTAAATGCCAACATCCATAATGGCCATTGGCTTACTTGATAAAACTTAATGCGTGCAGGCACTGGTTCCGTCAGATTTATTGGTTGCATTAGCGTACTTCCTTTCCTAATCCATTAAGCGCCACACAGCGCAGCACATAACTAATTTTCAAAACAGTCGCAGCAAGAATTGTTGATATATGCGCCACTATTTGTAACGTCATCGGCAAGTAATGAGCATACGGATAACTCAATAAAACCGTCACCAGCATAAACACTGTACTTACACCTAAAGCAACATTTGCCCCCGTTAGTAAGCGAGTATAAAAATCACCAACAGTGGAAGCAGGATAATAATCATTCGATATTGGTATCAACATAAAAAACCCTCACTACGTTACATATAACAAGCTATTGCACAGAGCGAGCCAATATTAAATTCCTATTAAATACATAAACTTAAAATTAAACACATTGACAACCATGTCATTATGACTCATCCTTGAAAGTGCAAATAAACACATATGAGTCAAATTGACATGCTCAATAACAATACCTTGATTAGTAGCGCGCTTAAATTAGCCACGCTCAGCACCCAAAACCCACATTTTGAGTTACTGATCCAATGCATTAATGAGGTCGTGCCTAGCGATGCAATTGCACTGCTTACACGCCAAGGTGATGTATTAAAGCCAGTGGCTATTCAAGGTCTCATGCCTGACACGCTCGGCAGGCGCTTTATTATTGATGAACACCCGCGTTTACAAGCCATTTGTAGCGCCAGTCAACCACTTCAATTTGCCCATGATTGCCCACTCCCTGACCCATACGATGGTTTGTTGTATGCTAAAACGGGCGATATTCCTGTGCATGCTTGTTTAGGTGTGCCTTTGCTTGATAGTGAAGGTAAATTACTAGGCGTGATCACACTCGACAGCCTTGATGCGCACGCATTTGATACACTAAACCTTGATTACTTAGCTCAGCTTGGCACATTGTGCGCCGCGCATTTGCATACCGCGCTGCAACTACAGCAGTATCAGCACCACGCACAACATAGCAGCGCTTTAGTACAAGCGCTTAATCACGAAGCTATCACCCGCGATGGCATCGAGATCATCGGCGAAAGCCCAGCAATACAAAGCCTAAAAAACGATATTAAGCTCGTCGCAGGCTCTGAGTTTAGCGTGCTGATCCAAGGTAACACTGGCGTAGGTAAAGAGCTTGTTGCTCGCAACATACATTTGCATTCAAAACGTAGTGAACAGCCGCTAATACACTTAAATTGTGCTTCATTACCAGAGAACCTCGCCGAAAGTGAATTTTTTGGGCATGCTAAAGGCGCATTTACTGGCGCTCATAATGCGCGCCAAGGTAAGTTTCAACTGGCCGATGGCGGTACGTTATTTTTAGATGAAATTGGTGAGCTCCCGCTTGCCATGCAAAGCAAGCTATTGCGCGTATTGCAAAGCGGCGAGATCCAAACTGTTGGCGAAGATGAGATAAAATATGTAGATGTACGCGTTATTGCAGCCACTAACCGAGACTTAAAAGACGAAGTCGCCCAAGGACGCTTTAGAGCCGACTTATATCATCGTTTAAGTGTTTACCCCCTCAATGTTGCACCACTAAAACAACGCGAAAACGATGTTATTTTACTCGCGGGCTACTTTGTTGAAAAAACTGCTCGTAAGCTCGCCATCAAACAATTAAAACTCAGCGTTGAATCTCAATTGTTACTCACTCAATATGAGTGGCCAGGCAACGTCCGCGAACTTGAGCACGTGATCAGCCGTGCAGCCTTAAAAGCAAAACAAAGTCAGTGGCAACAAGCAATAATCACTATCGAACCTATCCATTGTGAGCTTAATCTTAATGCAACTCCCGCTCCACCGACGACACTCATAGTAGAGAGTAGCGATAAAATTAATAATCACAACCTCTCGCTCAAACAAGCAACAGATACATTTACGCATCACTTAATAAGCCAACAACTTGAACAACATAACTATAATTGGGCCAGTGTGGCACGAACACTAAAAGTTGATCGCGCTAACTTAGTACGGCTCGCTAAGCGCCTTGGTATTGAAGTAAAAAAATCCATTTAATTTACACATTACTTTTTAAAATAGGCTTTTAAAAGCTGGCTGAATGCCTGCACCTTCGCTGTTCTATGTACCAAATGATGCGTCACAAGCCATAGATCTGTTGGCCAACTAAGTTCATTAGGTAGAATTTGCACTAAATCTGGATACTGCGCCGCCACATTATGCTGCAAACCACCAATACCTAATCCTTTTACAATAGCACGGGTTGCCTCTGATGTTTCTGACACTCGTAGCTTAACTTGCCCAGCTGGAATATTCTCATCAACCCATGCAAAATAAGGCACTCTTGCGTTGTAACCGACTACACCTGACACAAAGTTATGTAACGGCAGTTGTTTCACCGTTTTAGGTATCCCATATTTATCAATATAACGTTGTGATGCATAAAGCCCCGATGATAAATGCGCTAAATGCTGCGCAATATAATCACCTTCATCAGGTCTTGGACCAGCGCGCACAGCAATATGAGCTTGGCCATGATCAAGTCGCAAGCGCTTTTGATCTAAAATCACTTCAAGTTGTACCTGCGGGTGCAAACTTTGAAACTGCTCGCAAACATCACTCAGTACATCTATAAAACCACTGACCGTAGTAAGCAGCAAACTGCCGCGTAATGTACTGTCGGCTGCAATTATATCGTTATGTAAACGCTCCAGTTCACCATTAATAGATTGTGCTGTGGTAAATAATTTAGCGCCTATTTCCGTCACTTTATAACCACGGGCATGGCGATGAAACAGCCTTGCGTTTAAGTTTTTTTCTAAATTGTTTATACGTCTTAATACCGTACTATGGTGCACATTAAGTACTTCTGCTGCCGCGGTTAAAGTTCCTAATCGGGCTACTTCAAAGGCCACTTTTACATCTTGCCAATCATCAAATTGAATCGCCACTTTCAAACTCATCATTTAGTTGTGCGTATATGCACATAAGTTTTGCGTTTATTTGGCTTTTCTGCAAGTAAATATTTGTTAAAGTAGCTAACAGACAAACCCAATCACTACATTTAAGGCGACCACCATGACTGCACCAAAAATTATTGCCCTTGCAGGCAGCTTACGTAAAGACAGCTTTAACCAAAAATTAATTAATGAAGCAGCACGTTTTGCATTAGAAAGTGGTGCAGAGGTTGAAGTTATTAAACTTGCCGATTTAGATTTACCCATGTTTGATGAAGACATTGAAGCACAAGGCACACCCGTTGGCGCACAGTTATTAAAAGACAAGTTACGCGCAGCTGATGGTATTTTACTCGCTAGCCCAGAATACAATGGCTCAATTACTGCCGTACTTAAAAATGCGATTGATTGGGCGTCGCGAACAGAGCAAGGTGCGGTTCCTGCTTTTCGTAATAAAGTAACTGCTTTATATGCATCATCGCCGGGGGGTTTGGGTGGATTACGTGGCTTAAATCATGTGCGTGATATTTTATCAGGCATTGGTAGCTTGGTATTAGCTGACCAACTAGCAGTACCTGCTATACACACTGTGCTTGATGAAAGTGGACAAATCAGTGACCCCGTTACAGCCGATAAAGTGGCTAGCCTTGCACAACAACTTGTGAGCGTAGCGAGCAAACTTAATAAATAACTTCGTTTTCGAGGTTAAATAATTAGCGGTCTATCTATTTTTAAAATACTGGCCCGGCGTTGCCACCGCCGGCATACGCCAGCTGACCCCGCGCATGCTGATGCCTTTTCACGTACTGCCAAGGTGGCATGAGGCTGACTTTGGAAAAATAGGCGAGCAGAAAACTTTAACTGTTGAGTACAGCGGTTTAATTTTAGTATTTATATTGGCTACGCACTGGTTGAATCACCGCTATTCGCAGCTGGCCTTTATGTGATTGATCATCTACAACGTATAAACAGCCTAGCTTAATCTGAATTTTAAGATATAGATTATCACGAACTCAGGTTACTTACTGCTTTGTCGCTGCCAGTTTGGCGGCGATAAAGTCGGTATGATTTACATATAGTAAGTTTGCAACACGGCGTATAACGTACTCTTCTTGTGGATCTAATTGCCCATCAGCGTACGCTAAACGCCATAGTAACTCGATAATGTCAATTCGCTGCCCGGCACTACATTGACTATTTATTTGTTTAGAAAACTGAAAATAATCAATCGCTTCATCTAAGCTCTTACCAGCACTTTGCATGAGCTCACTAACTTCTGCATCATTCAAATTAAAATACCTTTTTAAAGTTGCACTTAAAGTTTGCAACTCATCATCTTGCTGCTCGCTATCTGCGCGCATTACCTCAATCAATAATGCCGCTACCGCAGTTTTAAGATCGTGCTCTTGTATCTGAGCGGGCTGATCGTTAAATGTCGAAAAAAGCTGCTTAATTTGCTTGAACATCACATTTTCCTATTATGGGTGTTAGACTTAAATCATAGGTGCAATACAATAATGGAGTAAAGCTTTATGAGAGGAAAAACAGTCACTGCTTTAGCAATAACAGCCACGCTTACACTTTTGTTGGGGAGCAATCCCGCAAACGCAAAAAAGAACAATACCGAAAAACTCTACGACTTTGATGAAAAAGTCCATTATCACCAGACTAAGTTAGACGACAATAACTACCAACTCACTATTCAGTCAGACGATTACCCGCATTTTAAAAACCAAAGCGTATTTTTACTGCGCCACGCAAACCGTTTATGCCGTGGTAACACCTTTATGCTAAAAGTGACTGGCGGCGTGCAAGAGTATGAACAAATGCCCACAAAGCCACGCGCCTATCAGCCACCTTTAACGGTATTACTACAGTGTGAAACTGAGCCAAATAAAGATTAATCTTTAGTCTTTATAACCCCAAGGCGCAGCCGGTGGTGTGATTGGTTTGGTTAAATCAAAATCAACACGGAACTCGCGGCCTTGGCGAATTAAACGGTAAGTAAACTTTTCAGGGTAAATATACATCTGCCACGTATTACCAATCGACTGTGGAATGCCTTGATTTACAAACAGCTCTTTTGAGTATTGATCAGCTGGGAAAGACTGCACGCTCTCAAAACCCGCATCAACCGTATGACCACCATACATAGTTGATATATCATCAGTGCCATCTTTATGGCGGTGATCATGTTTTAAGCTCAAGCCACTACCTGTTTTTGTAATGATCCACGTACGTGACGCATCATCACCTACATGAAACGGAACTTGCAGCTCACGCTCGTCACAACGACGCACATGCATTACTAACTTCTTACCCGCAAACGAACTAGGGCCCGCGGCATTATCAACCGTTACCGTTCCTTCATACGCTTTGCCACAATGGGCAGCAATATTATCAAAAAAGCCATCATGACTTGGAATAGACACCAACGGCGCAGGGCGTGCAAAAGCTGCCGTAGAGGCCAGTAATAAAGTAGCCACAGTTAATAATTTCATAGCAAGTTCCTAAAAGTATAAAAGAGCAGCTTAGCGTTTTTATAAAAGCAAAGGAAGTAATCGCGGTGAATGGCCATTAAGATATAAGTTAGCCTATCAGCGATAGTTAAAAGAAGGCTTCAGCACTTGCGCTTGGATGTAAAAACTTATGTTTTATAAGAAATAAATTGAGAGTGATGAGATGGAAAACTACCCTTTGTTGGCGTTCATTTTAATTTGTGCGCTATTCATTATACAAAACCGAAAATATAACGCATTACTGACTTACTTAGAGCAGACATACCCAACTCAATGGGAACAATTAGCGAAAAATACACTAGGCGATACTTCGCGCTCCGCTATTGCTGCTAACTTAAATGAATCACTAAAAAGTGGTATGTTCTCAACCCTAGATGACCCAAAAATTAGCCAATTTAAAAAGCTTAAAACTATTAGTATGACTATTTGCTTTGCACTTGCAGTACTAGGTTTGACGATTGCTTATATGTATTAACCACAAAAACGCGGCCTGAGCCGCGTTTCATTATTTATAATTATGGATTCAAAGGCACTGCTGAATTAAATCGGATATAGCCCTTTAATTCTGGAGATTCACTGCTCTCACAACTCTGCTTAATATTTACAGCCAATTTTTGGATTTCATTTTTAGCATTTTCTTCTAACTCAAAAATCTCAAATTGCCCATAAAGCCTACCACACCCTCGATGCTCCCCAGAGAGATCTAAACCTGCCGACGATTCACCTTGAAAAGGGTAACGGGTAGCATTTAAATACTCTCCAACAGACAAGCTTGCATCACCAGGGGCTTTTAGATTTAAACTCCAACTGCTTTCATCACTTTCAAAAGTAAATTCTAAATGAGATTGATTATTTGAATCACGCGACACAGAGAAATTACCTTTTTCCTGCGTCTTTATGATCTTCTTCCCTAAGCTAACATAATCATCTTTTATGCCATCTATAAAAAGATACGTTCCTGAGTAAGGCAAATACTGTAAAGTTATTCTTTCCTTTGCAAGATCGCCTAAGTCATTAGTAAGTATCACTTCAACGGTGATATCTGATTTAATTCCTTCTGGTAAACTAAAACTTGTAGAAACTGCATTTTCGTCATCAAATTCAATGCCTACACCATTTAAATCAACCCATTGATAAGATAGAGCCTGCCCTTTATTTAAAATACTGTCCTCAATACTCAACGTAGGATATTGATTGTCTTGATAGAAATAATTGGAGCTTGTTAAATTAGGAATAATACTATCTGTTGTTTTTATATCTAAAAATATCCAATCATGCTCTTGCCCTGTGACACTTGTAATACCCGAAACCTGTAAATCATAGTCTGTATCAGCCTTTAATGGCTGTTCTGGGTAAATATTTATTAACGCGCCAGCAACCTCAACTCTACCAGGAATATTGATATAGTCGTACCCTGATTGAGTTTGGAAATGTACAGAAGCAGAAGTGTCAGCTGCTACAGCTCTTGAAAAAATTAGAGGTACGGGGCCATCCAACTGAACTGAATTATTATTAACACTTCCAGGATCAAGTACTCGATCAAAATTATCTGCACGAAATGCTCTGATATTGTTATACATATTAAACGTAGACATAGCTTCGGGAAGGAAGGTGGACCAATGAAGCTGGAGCTGTTCTTCACCATAGCTAATGTTTAACTTATCAGAATCTGAAACAAAATTACTGGCTAGTAGTATCGACTCTTTTTCTGAGCTAACTTTAATAGAGCCCTTATGTGGATATTCCATAAAATACCCATACCAAGCATCTTCTTGAGAAAAGCTGAATTCACCATTCAAATTTGTATCATCAACAGTACCATTTGTTTTTATGCTGTATGTTGCTGTATCAAAGTCAATTACCTTCTCAATCGTTAATTCTTTAATGTTGACATAATAAAAAGTTTCATCATAACTAAATGGCTTTAAAGCTTTTCCTTTAAGTTTTTCATTTACAGCTATAGCAATGGTTCGAGTGCTCGGCGAATATGCAAAGCGAGTTGAGTAACTTCCCTTAAACGTCATTAGCTCATTATATGAGTAAGTACTTTCCAAGGTTTTAATATCATCATTATTGACACTAAACTCAATGATGCCATTTTGTAAATCAGCGTCTAAAATCGTGACTACTCTGAGGCCACTTAATGCATTCCGATAATTATCCGAGCAATCCTGAAAAGATTGCTGCAATATATCCCCTCCTGTAATAGTGCTGGAATCATCATTATCCAGATATGAAAGTGTATATAAGCCCCCGTTTTCACACACTTTGTCGAGCTCTATATCTTCTCCATCAAGCTTCGCTAATAGCTGATTACTAAAAGTTTGCGCTTCTTCTAGTAACAAATTTTGTATTAACAAAACTGTTTTTGCTGCATCTTTTGGTTTCTTTTCAACATTAATACGGTGTTTTACCTCAATTGTATGTTCAATCTCAACTTCTTGCCCATTATGAGCAACGTACAATTTATACACCGCAGAGGTATCCTCTGTTACATCGAATGGCTCTATGTTCAATGTAGCCTCTTCACTGATGAGGCTTCTTCCAGAGTCATACCAATGCACCACAACATCAGTACCACTTTTATTTATATTGGCTTGTAAGGTAAACCCGTCATCCTCCGATACACTATCTGGACCATCTATTGAAACCGTTAATGGCTGCTCAACGGGAGTTTCTGCGCCACCTCCACTACCACCACACCCAGCAATCATTAAAGCAGCGACTAAAAGCGCCCAAAAATTTCTTTGCAACTTACAATTCACGTAATTCACCTGATTTTTATCATTAGTATATTGTGGATTGTACCCATAAAATAAAAAAATGTAATGCTGTAAATTAATTCCTTGACTCACAAAAAACGCGACTTTCGCCGCGTTCATTGTTTAATAACTTTTAAACCACTACTGCCAAGGGCGCTCGGCGTTAAGCTTAGCTTCAAAGGCGTCGATTTGTGGGTTTAGGGTTTCGGTCACGCCGATAAAATCTAAGCCACTTAATAAGCGTTCTTTTACGTCTTTGCGAATATCAAAGCTAATTGGTGCAAACTTGTTACTGGTAAGCGTTTGATTTTCAAGATCGATGTCGATATGAATATCGTCGTGCTTTTCACTCAGTACAAATAAGTCTTCCAATGTTTGCGCTGGTAATGCAATCGCAAGCATTTGGTTATTACCACAGTTATTAAAGAAAATATCAGCAAAGCTTTCTGCCAAAATCACTTCAAAACCGTATTGTTTAAGTGCCCAAGGTGCATGCTCACGTGATGAGCCACAACCAAAGTTATCGCGCGTTAACAAAATTTGCGCGCCTTGGTAGCAGGGGCGGTTTAAAATAAACTCCGGGTTTGGCTCGCCGTTATCTAAATAGCGCCAATCGTAAAACAGTGCAGCATCAAAGCCATCACGACTGGTTGACGTTAAAAACTGCTTTGGAATGATTTGGTCGGTATCCACATTGTTTTTATCAAGCGGGGCCATTAAGCCACTAAAATAAATGCTCATTATGCTTCTCCTCTAATATCAACAAAGCGACCATGTATTGCAGCGGCTGCGGCCATTGCAGGACTCACTAAGTGCGTACGCCCACCACGGCCTTGACGGCCTTCGAAGTTACGGTTAGACGTAGATGCACAGCGTTTGCCTGCACCTAAACGGTCATCGTTCATCGCTAAACACATTGAACAACCTGGCTCGCGCCACTCAAAACCCGCGGCTTTAAAAATATCAGCTAGGCCTTCATCTTCAGCTTGCTTTTTAACAAGGCCAGAGCCCGGTACAATTAACGCTTCAACACCGGCTGCAACTTGCTTACCTTCAACAATGTGTGCTGCGGCGCGTAAATCTTCAATGCGGCTATTGGTACATGAACCAATAAATACAGTGTCTACCGAGGCTGATGACAATTTATCACCTGCTTTTAAATCCATGTATTTAAGGGCACTGCGGATAGCATCGGCTTTAATTAAATCTGGTTCTTTATCTGGATCAGGAATGCACTCATCAACACCAATTACTTGCTCTGGGCTGGTGCCCCAGGTAATTTGCGGCTGAATAGTACTTGCCTCTAGCTCAACGTCTAAATCAAACTGTGCGCCTTCATCTGTTTTTAAGGTTTCCCAGTACGCAACGGCTGCATCAAACTCAGCTTCTTTTGGTGCAAATGGGCGACCTTTTAAGTAATCATATGTAATTTGGTCTGACGCGATTAAACCCGCTTTAGCACCCATTTCAATGCTCATATTACACAACGTCATACGCGCTTCCATTGACAGTGCTTCAATGCCTTCGCCACAAAACTCTGCTACATAACCCGTACCACCGGCTGTGCCTAATTTACCAATAACCGCCATGATCAAGTCTTTTGCCGTCACAGTTGGGCGCAACACGCCGTTAATTTGGATTTTCAGCGATTTGGCTTTTTTCTGTTGCAAGGTTTGCGTTGCTAAGACGTGCTCAACCTCAGAAGTACCAATGCCGTGAGCAAGAGCACCAAATGCACCGTGCGTTGAAGTATGGCTATCGCCACAGACTATGGTTGTGCCTGGTAAAGTGATCCCTTGCTCAGGCCCCATGACATGTACTATGCCTTGGTTAATTGAGTTTAAATCATAAAGCGTAATGCCAAATTCTTTACAGTTGGCATCGAGCGCCATTAATTGATTTTTTGATACTTCGCTTGCGGCATCTAATGAGCGACTTTTGGTCGATACATTATGATCCATCGTCGCGATGGTTTTTTCAGGGCAACGTACTTTACGGTTTTTTTCACGTAGGCCTGCAAATGCTTGCGGCGACGTGACTTCGTGCACTAAATGGCGGTCAATATAAAGTAAGTCGGTTTGCTCATTAATACTAGCAACAACATGTGCTTGCCAGATTTTATCGTATAACGTTTGGGCCACTTGCTCATTCCCTAATTCGGTTTAGCTCGCGACGTGACGGTTGCCACGAGCATAATTAATTTAAATTCGAGCCACAATCGCAGCGGCAACGTCTTGCGTTGTATAACCTGCGTTCGGGTAGATATCGGGTGTGCCTACACCGGCTTCTACAGCTTCGGCAACTGCTTTTTCAATACTGCGCGCAGCTTCATCTTGGCCTAGCGAGTAACGTAGCATTAAAGCGGCACTTAAAATTTGCGCTATTGGATTAGCAATCCCTTTACCTGCAATATCTGGTGCTGAGCCACCAGCCGGTTCATACATACCAAAACCAGACTGATTTAAACTTGCTGACGGTAATAAGCCCATAGAGCCAGTGATCATTGCGCATTCGTCTGACAAAATATCACCAAATAAATTGTCGCATAGCAATACGTCAAACTGACTTGGCTGCTTAACTAACTGCATAGCAGCATTATCAACGTAAATGTAATCAAGGTTCACTTCTGGATAGTCTTTACTGACTTCGGTGACAACTTCACGCCATAACACGCTTGATGCAAGTACGTTGGCTTTATCTACCGACGTGACATGATTGTTACGCAATTTTGCTGCTTCAAACGCAAAACGCGCAATTCGTTCAATTTCTTTGCGTGAATAGGTTTGCGTATCAAATGCGGCTTCATTTTCGCCTTCGCCACTGCGGCCTTTTTCGCCAAAATAAATACCCCCTGTAAGCTCACGCACACATAAAATATCAAAACCTTGCTCGCTAATATCGGCTCGTAGTGGTGACGCTGCACTCAACGCAGGTAATAACTGCGCGGGGCGTAAATTACAAAACAAGCCAAAATGTTTACGCAGTGGTAAAAGCGATGCGCGCTCTGGCTGCTCATCCGCCGGTAAATGCTCCCATTTAGGGCCACCGACTGAACCAAATAAAATAGCGTCTGCATTTTCGCAGGCAGCGAGCGTTGTCTCTGGTAATGCTTTACCAAATTCATCAATAGCAGCACCGCCAATAGCATGAGGATGACGAGTTAAGGTAAAGCCAAACTTACTGCTTACGGCATCAAGCACTTGCTCTGCTGCTGCCATCACTTCTGGGCCGATACCGTCGCCAGCTAATACTGCGATGCTATAATTCGTTTGACTCATCCTGCTTTCCTTTGTTGTTTTAAATCAGACACTTTTTGTGCACGATAAATTAAGTTATAAACGCGGATCATAGCGCGTACAGACGCTTCAACTACATCCGCTGCAATACCGGCGCCGTGGTAAGGGCGACCATCGTATTTTGCGATAATATTTACTTGCCCTAGTGAGCTTGCACCTTCGCCGGTTGCTTCTAAATTGTATTCAATCATTTCCACTGCCATGCCCGTTAAGCGCTCAATCGCTAAAAATGAGGCCTCAACAGGGCCATTACCCGTAGCTGCTTCTTGCTTAGATTCGCCTGCGATTGTCATGCCAATAGTTGAGCTCGCCACTGATTGTGAGTTAGAGGTAGAGTTAACAAATTCCAATTGGTACTTTTCGTCTTTATCGCTGATTTGATTAAAGTAAATCATCGCTTCAAGATCATAGTCGTACACGGTGCCTTTTTGATCGGCAAGTGCCACAAAGCTGTCATATAGACTGTTCATGTCGTAATCGGTTTTTTGATAACCCAACTCTTCTAAGCGATGTTCTATAACGTGGCGACCTGAGCGTGAAGTCATATTTAATTGGTTGTTTGGTACACCTACGCTTTCTGGCGACATAATCTCATAGGTATTTTGCGCTTTTAATACACCGTCTTGGTGGATGCCAGAGCTATGCGCAAAAGCATTTTCGCCCACAATCGCTTTATTAGGCTGTACTGGCATATTACAAATTTTTGCCACCTGACGTGATGCGCGGTAAATTTCTTCACTGCGAATATCTGTATGCACTTTTAGGTGATCTTTACGCATCTGCATAATCATCGCCACTTCTTCAAGCGAGCAGTTACCCGCACGTTCACCAATGCCATTAATCGTACATTCGATTTGGCGCGCACCGGCTTGCACTGCGGCAATTGAGTTAGCAACCGCTAAACCTAGGTCATTATGACAGTGCACACTTAAACGGGCTTTATCAATATTAGGCACGTTATTTAACAAGTAGCGGATCATGGCAGCATATTCATCTGGCGTTACATACCCTACGGTATCAGGCAAGTTGATGGTTGATGCACCGGCATTAATTGCTTGCTCTACAATGCGGCATAAATCCCAATGCGGTGTACGGCCTGCGTCTTCACAGGAAAATTCCACATCATCCGTATAATTACGGGCAAGCTTGATTGATTTAACCGCCATAGCCGTCGCATCATCTAAACTCATGCGTAATTTGTGCTCTAAATGCAAAGGGCTGGTAGCAATAAAAGTATGAATGCGACTTTGTTGTGCTGTGCGAAGTGCTTCGCCACAGGCTTCAATGTCTTTGGCAACAGAGCGGGCTAAACCACAAATAATAGGGCCTTTTACTTCTGTTGCAATGCGTTGCACTGAACGAAAGTCCGCAGGGCTTGAAACCGGAAAACCCACTTCCATTACATCTACATTTAAGCGGCTAATGGTGTGCGCCAGTTGAATTTTGTCTTCTTCAGTAAGACTTGCCTTAAGCGCCTGCTCACCATCGCGTAAGGTGGTGTCGAAAATCCATACTTTATCTTGATCTTGCATAATCTGCCCTCAGTGTTCAACGACCCACGTTGCGAGATAAAAAAACCCCGCTTGATGCGGGGTTTTTTTATGTATTATTCAATGCAAATACACTAATCCCCGCTCACATACGTTAGCAGTAAGAGGTTTAGTTTTAGTGTAATTAAGTGTGTATTTTGCATCTACTTTTACTAAATGTGTGTTTAATTAGCTGTATTTTTAACACTCCACAGAGGTGCATGCAAGCATAATTTTTTCTTTAAAAGGAATTAAAAACGACATTAAAAGGTTTATTTATGCTAAAAAATGACATTAAAACATAAATAAATAAAAATTAGTCGATAATAGTGTTTAAATTACTTACCGACCCTCAAGGTTGGTGCTTATATTAGCTCTTCGGGTTTTTTCTCACAAAAACTAGATTGTTGGTTCAATCGCTTTATGAGTTTCGCGCACATAGTTACTCGCGCCTCGGGTAATATAGCGTAACTGCCAGATGACTCGCTCTACAAGCTCTTCGCGCTGCTGTGCGTCTATGTCTAGTGCTTCAGCGCCGGCATTAAATACCAGTGTTACCATGGCCTCTGCTTGAATATAAGCTTGAGTTGCATCGCAGGGGGTTTCGCTTTCAAGATAATGCGCAAGCTCTAGAATAAAATGCTTAATTTCACGAGCAACTGCGGCCCTAAATGCTTTGGATGTTCCTGAGCGTTCTCGCAATAGTAGTCTAAACTGGTTACTGGAGTTGTCGATAAACTCCATAAAGGTAATGACTGAGGTGCTGATAATACTATTATTGCCGCTGGCAATACGTCGGCGTGCTTGACGCATAAGTTGGCGCAATGTTAAACCGGCTTCGTCAACCATGGTTAAGCCAAGTTCATTCATATCTTTAAAATGGCGATAAAATGAGGTGGGGGCTATACCAGCTTCGCGGGCAACTTCGCGTAAACTTAAATTCGAAAAGCTATGTTCGGCACTTAATTGGTTAAATGCCGCCTGAATTAAAGCTTGTCGTGTTTTTTGCTTCTGTTGCGCACGAACACCCGACATAAACTACTCCTGATTTATTTTAAATCAAATTATGGTGATTTTTATCTCAATTCCCCAGTCTAATACTTGACGGCGAGAGAATGAAATATTATTTTAGCTTACAAGTGTACGCTCAGATTTATAAAGATGAATAAACCACCGATTATTTGGACTAACGTCCTGTTCTTTAGCCTTACTTTTTTGGCTGCCGCAACGCTTGTTCCTTGGTATGGTATAAGCTATGGATTTACCAGTGCGCACTGGATCGCATTTGTGGCGTGTATGTTTTACGCCGGGATGTCGATCACCGCGGGCTATCACCGCCTTTGGGCACATAAAACCTACGATGCTCACCCTGCTGTTGAGATGATTTTTGCTATCGGTGGTGCATTTGCATTGCAAAATAGCGCCCTGCACTGGAGTAGCGACCATCGTGTACATCATGGTCAAGTTGATGACCCAGTTAAAGATCCTTACGCTGCAACCAACGGTTTTTGGTATAGCCATATTGGTTGGATGCTGCGCGATTACCAAGGCGATAGTTATGGTGATTACAGTAACTGTCGAGACTTGCAGCGCAACAAAATTGTAATGTGGCAACACCGTCATTATTTAAAACTCGTATTAGCCACTAATATTGGTATTCCACTGGTGCTGGGTTTATTGGTTGGCGATGTAATAGGTATGCTGTTATTGGCTGGCTTGCTGCGCTTGGTATTAAGCCAACATTTTACTTTTTTTATCAACTCAGTCGCGCACATTTGGGGCTCTCGCCCTTATACTGAAAAAAACACCGCACGCGATAATGGCTTTTTAGCATTATTTACGTATGGTGAAGGCTACCATAACTTCCATCATATTTTTGCGAGCGATTACCGCAACGGTATTAGATGGTTTCATTATGATCCAACAAAATGGATGATCCGCTCATTTGCAGCTATTGGCTTGGCTAAAAAGCTAAAACGAACACCAATTGAGCGTATTGAAAAAGCAAAAGCCGAAACATTGATGAATAAAACTCAAAATCGCTTGGCAAAATTGCCTTTAGCGCAAGATAAGCTTACATTATTGCAGCAAGAATATGATTTATTGCTGAAAAAGCTACAACACTTTTGTGCCCTGAAAAAACAGGTATTAGAAGTTAAAAAGAATAACATGCTGCAACAATGCGAAAAATCAGCTTTAATTACACAATACCATGAGCTTGAAGCCGCTTGGGAAACCCAAAAGCAGGCTTGGCTAGCACTGAATGCGAGGTTATTAAAAGCCTCTTTTAGTTAATGTAGGAGTGGCTGTGGCCAAACAACAAGTAAAGCAAGAACAACCATCATTTCAATATGATGCGATCATTATAGGCACAGGTCCTGGCGGTGAAGGTACCGCCATGAACCTGTCTAAAAGTAACAAAAAAGTGGCCGTTATTGAACGCCAAGAAGCCGTTGGTGGCGGTTGTGTGCATTGGGGGACCATTCCATCAAAAGCCCTGCGCCACTCTGTGAGCCGCTATATTGAGTACAAAGCAAACCCGTTATTTAATGTAGGAGAGCGCCCTACTCGTTTAACATTCCCCGATATTTTGCGCCATGCCAGTTCGGTTATTTCTAAGCAGTCTAATTTACGCAGTAGCTTTTACGATCGTAACCGTATTCATATGTTTCAAGGTGATGCGAGCTTTGTTGACAAGCACACCATTGAGATTAAACGCCTTGATGGTTCCACTGAGCGACTAACAGCCAAAACAATTGTTATTGCGACCGGTTCACGCCCTTATCGCCCACCAGAAGTCGACTTTACCCATTCTCGTATTTACGAAAGTGATACGATTTTAGGGCTTGAGCATGACCCTCATCGTGTTCTTATTTATGGCGCCGGTGTGATTGGCTGTGAGTATGCCTCTATCTTTAAAGGCCTCGGCGCAAAGGTTGATTTAGTAAATACCCGTGATCGCTTGCTTGCTTTTATGGATGCTGAAATTTCAGATGCACTAAGTTACCACTTTTGGAACAGCGGTATTGTTATTCGCCATAACGAAGAATTTGATCGTATTGAAACCCGTGATGATTGCGTGATCATGCATTTAAAATCAGGTAAGCGTGTTAAAGCTGACTGTATTTTATTTGCCAATGGTCGTACTGGTAACACTGATACATTAAACCTCGAAGCGGTTGGCTTAAAAGCTGATAGCCGCGGTCAATTAAAAGTAAACGAGACCTATCAAACTGACATTGACAATATTTATGCAGTTGGCGATGTTATTGGTTACCCAAGCCTTGCCAGTGCTGCGTTTGATCAAGGCCGCATTGCTGCTGATGCAATTGCCTGTGGTAACTGTGATGAAAAACTGATTATTGATATTCCAGCGGGTATTTATACCATTCCTGAAATGAGCTCTGTAGGTAAAACAGAGCAAGAGCTAACCGCAGCTAAAATTCCGTATGAAGTAGGCCGTGCGCAATTCAAACATTTGGCACGGGCGCAAATTGCGGGTACTGAAGTGGGTAGTTTAAAGATTTTATTCCATACCGAAACGAAAGAAGTACTCGGTGTGCATTGCTTTGGTGAGCGTGCCTCTGAGATTGTTCACATTGGCCAAGCAATTATGGAACAAAAAAATGGTGGCAACACTATAGACTACTTCGTAAATACCACGTTTAATTACCCAACGATGGCTGAAGCCTACCGTGTTGCGGCATTAAATGGCTTAAATCGCTTGTTTAAGTAAACAGCTAAGCAACAAAAAGCCCGCTTATTACTAAGCGGGCTTTTTTGATTATCAATAACAGCTGCTGTTACGTTTGCTATTACTTATGATATTGCGCACTTAGCTCATGTACTGCATTAATAAATACACCTGCGTTCTCAGGATCTACATCCGGTGTAATACCGTGGCCTAAGTTAAATACGTGGCCATTACCTGTACCAAAATCTTCTAATATGGTGCCCACTTCTTGGCGGATACGCTCTGGTGTACCATGCAGCATAGATGGGTCCATGTTGCCCTGTAGTGCCACTTTATCGCCAACACGACGCTTTGCATCACTGATATTAATCGTCCAATCAAGGCCGATAGCGTCACAGCCTGTTGCAGCGATTGCTTCAATCCATTGACCACCGTTTTTAGTAAACAGCGTTACAGGCACTTTACGGCCATCGTATTCACGAATTAAACCATCAACAATTTTGTGCATATATTGCAATGAGAACTCGTTGTAATCACGCGGGCTTAATACACCACCCCATGAATCAAATACCATTAATGATTGTGCACCCGCTTTAACTTGCGCGTTTAGGTAATCAATTACAGAATCAGCAAGCTTATCAAGCAATAAGTGCAATGTTTGTGGCTCAGCAAACGCCATTTTTTTAATTTTACCAAATACTTTACTGCTACCGCCTTCAACCATGTAAGTTGCAAGTGTCCATGGCGAGCCAGAGAAACCAATAAGTGGAACTTCACCCTTTAATTCACGACGAATAGTGCTAACGGCATTCATTACGTAGCCTAGCTCGTCGGTCGGGTCTAGCTTTGGAATTTTTTTAACGTCTGCTAATGATGAAATTGGGCGTTCAAATTTAGGACCTTCGCCAGTTTCAAAGTACAAACCTAGACCCATAGCATCAGGGATCGTTAAGATATCGCTGAATAATATAGCCGCATCTAACGGATAACGACGCAGTGGCTGTAACGTTACTTCGCAAGCAAGTTCTGCATTTCTACACAGGCTCATAAAATCGCCCGCTTGTGCACGTGTAGCGCGGTATTCTGGTAAATAACGCCCTGCTTGGCGCATCATCCATACCGGAGTTACATCAACTGGTTGCTTTTGTAGTGCACGTAAATAACGGTCGTTTTTTAATTCGCTCATAGCGTTAAGGATCCTAAAGCTTGTAGATATTGCGCAGATTGTATCACCATATTGAGCGGCTCTCTATCGCAATGATAGTAAAACACACTCAGATAGATACAGATCAACACTTTTATTCGGCGCGCAAAAAACACGCAACAAACAATAACATTTAATTATTTTTATTAATAAGTTTGCAACATCAATAAAAGCTTGGTATAACTTGTTCCGCGTTAACAATAACAACAATAAAAATTACATAAAAACAATAATAAAAATCTTCCCATAATAAAAAGAAAGCTTGTTTAAACAAGTCATGGAAAAAAGAATTAAACCACCATTTATGGTGGTTTTTTCTTGCCTGAAATAAGCCAAATAGCTTGCAATCTAGTATGAAAAACTGCTTATATACAATTCTGTTTAGATTCAGTTACTGAATAAATAAAAAATGTGTTGATTTTTGCTTCATATTTCATTGTTATGTAAAGAATAAAGAAAACCAACCCAGCTAAGGAGAATGATAATGCTGACGCGTTTAGAGAAAGCTCAAAAAAAATGGGGTGGTAGTCACACTGTTATCGATAAATGGCTAGCTGAACGCCAAGAGCTACTGGTTCTGTATTGTCGAATTGCTGGCTTTTCACCTTACGATAAAAAAGATCAGGCTTTGCCAGATCAATTACAAATTCAAAGCTTTTGCCAAATTCTGATGGACTACTTGTCTGCTGGTCATTTTGAAATTTACGATAACATCGCCAAAGCATGTGAACAAAAAGGCCCAAAAAGCCAACAGCTAGCGAGTGAACTTTACCCGCGTATTTCAGAAACAACAGATACGGCGCTAGACTTTAACGATAAATATGCTGAAGTGAATAAAAATGATCTACTAAATGATTTTGATAAAGACTTGTCAAAATTAGGCGAAGCGTTAGAGCTACGCTTTGAGTTAGAAGATGAACTAATCGACAACTTGTATTCTAATCATACTGATTAACATCCCCCAGGGCGTGTTGACCTTTGTGGATTGAAATTTGTTCAATCTAGGGGCGATTTAATCGCGGCGCGAGGTTTGTAACCTAGCAGGCTAAGTAAAAATCGAGTAAAGCTTCCGCGTCCTGCTCACGCTCCTTACCTACCTCCATGTAGGCAACAAAGAGTTAATCGCCCCTAGGAAGAACCCTTTGGGCAGCCCATGTTTGCCATTTATACTGCGTTATCGCCTAATTATGGGGAGAAAATAAAAAAGGGACCAATTGGTCCCTTTTTTATTGCGTGCTAAGTATTGCGTGCTAAAAATTACTCAGCAGCGGCAGCTTGCTCTTCATCTTGAATTTCAAGTAGTTCTACTTCAAAAACAAGTGTTGAGTTAGCTGGGATTTTACCTAGGTCACGATCGCCATATGCAAGGTCAGCTGGGATAGTAAATTTGTACTTAGCGCCTACTGGCATAAGTTGCAAACCTTCAGTCCAACCTGGAATTACGCGATTTAGAGGGAACGTAGTTGGTTCGTTACGTGAATAAGAACTATCAAACTCAGTTCCGTCTAATAAAGTACCTTTGTAATGCACTTTAACAACATCTGTTGCAACTGGCTTTTCGCCTTCGCCGGCTGTTAGTACTTCGTACTGTAAACCAGACTCAGTAACTGTCACACCAGCTTTCGCTGCATTGTCAGCTAAGAATTTAATGCCTGCCGCTTGGCTTTTTTCAGCTTCTACTTTTGCATGTGCTTCTTGCTTAGTGCGCACAGATGTATCTAGCGCAGTTAATACTTCACGAATTTTTTCTTCGTCAATTTTTGCTTCACCAGCAAGCGCGTCTTTAAAGCCGCGAATTAATAGTGCTTGATCAAGCTCAATGCCTAACTCAGTTTTATCAGCAAGATCTTTATTTAAAAAGTTACCAACTGACGCACCAATACCGTATGCTTGTTGTTGTGCTTCTGTATCAAGCGTTACTGGTGCTTGTTCTTGTTTTGCTTCTTGATTACAAGCAGTAAGCGCTAAAACTGACGCTGCAATCAATGACAATTTAATCGTCTTTTTCATTTTAAATCTCCGACAAACTTTGCAGATGTCATTTATTGTATTATTACTAGTTAAAGATTAACGGCCTACATGATAGGCTGCTTATCTAATTACCATACGCAGACCACCTGTCATCATATTGGTGATTAGATAAACTGCCTAGGCTTTTAACGTACCTAGTCTAACCTCTCAATCACTAAGAGTTAAGGGGAAATACCTGTAATATGTCGATATTTCGTACTTTTTTGTATCTTCTGAGTTGTATTTTATTAATCGCTTGCTCAGAGCAAAAAAACCAAGCAACGGCCAGCTACGAGCATGCCGCTAAAGGTGCGTTTGCCTCTGCCATTTCTCACGATGGTACATATAGCCTGATTTCATCTATACACCATGGGGTCGCCCTATGGGATAATCAACAGCAGGTACTCAAATACCAGTGGTTTCAACAGCAAGACCAAGATAGCCTAGTGCATACAGTGGCTATTTCATACGATAATAGCCACGCTGTTACCGCAGAAAAAACCACCTTCGCAGTGTGGGATATCGCCACTGGCGCCAATACCGGTTATTACAAAATCAAAACGGCCACCATTCGCGATATTGCTATCAGCAACCAAGGGCGCAGTGTTTTATATGGCCGCAGCGACAATGTTGTTGTTTACCTCAACTTAGAGACCGGCAGGCGCATTGAGTTCCTTGGTCACCAAGAAAAAATTAATGTGGTTGATCTTGCTCCTAATGGCCGTTTTGCGTTGAGTGGCTCGAATGATTACGTTGCCTATTTTTGGGATACCCGTACCGGGCAAGTTATTCACCGTTTTAATCACCCCAACCGTGTTACCCATGTCACACTCGATCCGCAAGGGCGCTATGCATTTACCGCCGACAGTATGGCACAAGCACGTGTATGGCAGCTGACAACAGGTGATCTTGTTAGTAAACTGGCGTATATTGCTCGACAGAAAATTTTCACTACAGCTCGCTTTAATGAACAAGGCACACTGCTGGTAACAGGCTCGCCAAATCGCTTGGTTGATTTATGGCAATTATCAGACGGTGAAAAAATTCAGAGTTGGCATGTAACCCCACGCGAAGGCAGTAAACCTAAGTCGGCGGTGGTTTTGGATGTTGCTTTTACTGACAACGGCACGGCGTTGTTAACCGAGAGTTCAAGCGGAATCGCTGAGCGTTTTACTATACGAGAACAAAATGAACACAATTGAACATCGCTTAATGGAACTTGAGGCTAAAGTCGCCTTTCAAGATGAAACGATTGAAATTTTAAATGATGAAATAAAAGTTCACCAGCAGCTATTGGCAAAAATGAAACGCCAAACAGAGCTACTGGCTGAAAAAATCAAAGAATCACAATCATCGTCAATGATGATGTCTGATACTCCAGAGCCACCACCACCGCACTATTAAAAGCGCTGAGGTGATCAATCACCTGGCTTAAACACGCCAATAACTTGTTCAAATTGGCGTGTTGATGCCTGAACTGCCTGCTCTGGCTGAGTCATCTTGTGACCACACTGCACACACTCAACTTTTTCTACATCATGCTCTTTATAAAGCATCATCATATCCATGGTTTTACATTCAGGACATGTTGCACCAGCAATAAATCGTTTTTTCTGTTTCACAGCACTTCCCCACAGTTTTAACTGTCATCATTTTATCCTAATATCTACCAAGGTGATACGATTGATAACCATAAGTCGATCCGTGCTATGATGTAGGCAATTCAATCAGGGCACAGTAAAGTAACGTATTCATGATCCAAATTTCAGAAATAGAACTATTACGTGGCGGTAAAGCACTGCTCAAAGACGCATCAGCGACGTTATTTCCAGAACATAAAGTTGGCCTAGTTGGCGCAAATGGTTGCGGTAAATCAACGCTATTTAGTTTATTAAAATCTGAGCTGCAGCTGGACGCCGGTAATTGCAGTATTCCAAAAGATTGGTCTATCGCATCAGTAAAACAAGAAACACCTGCGCTTGATATCAGCGCAATTGACTATGTATTACAAGGCCACCCAGAGTATTACACCTTGCGCATTGCCCTGCGTGAAGCAGAACAAAATGATGATGGTGATACCCAAGCCAAAGTTCATATCCAACTTGAACATATTAAAGGCTATAGCATCGAAGCCAAAGCAGGCGAACTACTGCATGGCTTGGGCTTTGCCAATAACCAGATTGAAAACCCTGTTAGTGACTTCTCTGGTGGTTGGCGTATGCGCTTAAACCTTGCACAGGCGCTTATTCGTGATGCCGATTTATTACTACTAGATGAACCAACAAACCACTTAGATTTAGATGCAGTGTATTGGCTGGAGCGCTTTTTGCGCGCGTATACCGGCACTTTAGTATTGATATCCCATGACCGCGAATTTTTAGATGCTGTCGTTGATCAGATTTGGCATATCGACAAACAAAAAATCAATGTATACAAAGGCAACTACTCGCAATTTGAGCGTCAAAAAGCTGAACGCCTATTACAACAGCAAGCAATGTTCGAAAAGCAACAAGATCAAATAGCTCACCTTGAACAATTTATTACCCGCTTTAAAGCAAAGGCCAGTAAAGCCAAGCAAGCGCAGAGCCGTGTTAAAGCCCTTGAGCGTATGGAAAAGCTCGCCCCAGCACATGCTGACTCGCCTTTTGATTTTGAGTTTGCTGAACCAACCGCGCTACCAAACCCATTAATGACGCTTGATAAAGCCCAAGCAGGTTATGGCGATGTCACCATTTTAAATAGTATTAAGCTTAATTTAGTGCCGGGCAGTCGCATTGCCCTACTTGGCCGTAATGGTGCGGGTAAATCTACACTGATCAAATTACTCTCTGGCGATTTGCAACCACAAGCAGGTGAAGTGTTTCAGCATCAGGGTTTAAATATTGGCTACTTTGCCCAGCATCAGTTGGAATCATTAGATTTAAAAGCCAGCGCAATTACCCATTTACAGCGCTTAAACCCTAAAGCCACCGAGCAATCACTGCGTGACTTTTTAGGCGGCTTTGCTTTTATTGGTGATAAAGCGCTTGAGCCTGTAGCACCGTTTTCTGGTGGCGAAAAAGCCCGTTTAGTACTCGCTATGTTGGTGTATCAAAAACCTAATCTATTATTACTGGATGAGCCAACCAACCACCTTGATTTAGAAATGCGTCATGCATTGGTCATGGCATTGCAAGGATTTGAAGGCGCTATGGTGACGGTATCGCATGACCGTCATATGCTTAAAAATACCGCTGACGAGTTTTACCTAGTAGATAACGGCGAAGTAACGCAATTTGGTTACGAACTCGATGACTATTACCAATGGTTACTCAATGCCAATAAAGAAGCAGCTAAAGCAACACAACCTGACGATGAGCCAAAAGCCAACTCAGGTGTTAACCGTAAAGAGCAAAAGCGCTTAGAAGCGGAGTTTAGAAAAGCCACGCAGCCACTTAAAAAGCAAATCGAAAAGCTCGAAAAGCAACTCGACAAATACACCGCAGAGCTAGCTGAAGTTGAAGAAGCACTCGGCGATAACGAACTTTACAGCGATGACAATAAGGCGAAGTTAAAAGAGCTACTAACTAAACAAGCCACTCTTACGCCTAAATTAAACGACGTTGAAGAAACGCTATTAATGGCGCTCGAAGAAATGGAAGAAAAAGAACAAGCGTTTGCCGATGAACTTGCTCAATAGCGATAATTTTTGGCAATTCTCCTGCGCTTTTTATGAGCAATGCGACAACCAACAAACCTTGCTGGCACTACAAAACCAGCAAGGTAAAAACGTCAACCTGTGTTTATTGCTGCATTATTTAGATTCGCTAGGATTAAAAATTAATAGCAACCAACTCGATATTTTAGTGGCCACCATTAGCGATTTTGATCAAAACGTAATGTGCCCGCTACGCACCGCCCGCGCCCACCTAAAAGCGAATCAAGCCACCATCAGCGGCTACGCTTGTATTCGCAAAGAACTACTCAGCGCCGAACTAAAGCTTGAAAAACAACAGCAGCAAATATTGATTGATGCGGTTAATTGCATGGATTTAGCAAAACAGGCAGCGCCGCATAATATTGAGATGTATTTGGCAAACACTTGAGCTTTAAACGTTAATTCCACAGCCAAGTAGAATCATCACCTTGCTTGGTTGTATTCAGGAAACTTTAAAAATTGATAAGCAACAGGCTAAACACGACCCAGCTCATGACTACTCTTAATTGCGGTAGGCTTTGCCTTTTGCAGCCTAAAACCCAAAACGGTAATTAATACCAACCTGCATAAATATTGAACAATTCAACGAATTAAATAGACCCCATATCTATCCAGATTGGTATAAAACGTTCTATGATTTTTTTATCACTCTCTCATGAGTTAATTAACTGTACGATGAATGTTTTTAGTGTGTATATTGAACAGCTTAAAAACCGTATATTAAAAACTAAAAGGATTACTTATGAAGTATAAAAAAACAATTCCCTTCATACTGCTAGCACTTATCATCAACTTTAATGCTTTTTGCAACGAGATCACTAAAACTCCTTTTATACTTGGTGACACACTATCATTTCAATCTTCCATTTTAGGCCAAAAAAGAGAGATAAATGTTTATCTACCAGAAGGCTATAAACATAATGGCGAACAAACTTACCCTGTCATTTACTTGTTAGATGGCTCAAAAGAAGAAGACTTTATACATATTGCTGGTTTGGTTCAATTTGGCTCATTTTCTTCGCTAAAAATGTTGCCAAAAAGTATTGTTGTAGGCATAGCCAATATTGATAGAAAGCATGATTACACTCCACAAAGCACACACCCTTTAGACATACGCGATCTACCAACTCATGGTGGCTCTGCAAAATTTATTCAATTCATAGGAAAAGAATTACAGCCATTAGTGAATAAAACCTATCGTAGCAACCAAGAAAACACGTTAATTGGCCAATCTTTAGGCGGGCTACTCGCGACTGAAATACTACTAAAGCACCCTCAACTTTTTTCGCGCTATATAATTATCAGTCCAAGCATGTGGTTTAACGACGCAAAATTATTAAATAACCCCGTAAGCCCTACTCATTCACCCAAAGCTGTTTATGTGGCGGTAGGTAAAGAAGGTAAGGTTATGGAAGAAGGTGCCAAACAAGTTTACAACAAATTAAAAAAAGAGCTTCCTACGTCTTCGCAAGTTAACTTCACCTACTTTGAACAACTTGATTATAACGAGACTTTACACCTTGCTGTTTACGATGCATTTAAGCAGTTTTATATGGAGCAGTAAAAGTATCATAAGAAATAAGATAATAACTTTAACTTAGGCTAAATTAGCAAGCAGAGCGCTTACCAAAATCCGAGTGAGCAGTGGTTGTTGTAGTGCCCGTATCGTCACAGCTCAATGGCAAGTAAATGTCTCTGCATTAATTTTTGATTTAGCGACGTGCCGCCTTAATTAATTTATACACTTAACCTTTGCGCAAATAATGTTTGAATAAACTCTAAAAATGCGCGTACTTTAGGGATATCTAAACGATGCTTTGGGTAGAGGGCAAATATATCAACAGTCTCCATCCCCCAATTAGGGAGTACTGAAACCAACTCAGACTTTATTAACGCTTCTTGACACATATAATCAGGAAGTACAGCCACACCTAAACCATCAATAACGAGTTGCTTTAATAATGTGAAATCATCAACGATAGCTTTAGGCTCTAATTTATATTCATAATGCTGCTTACCAGCAGACAACGTCAACTTAGTACTCTTTTGCGCGCTGCTCATCAATAGTAAATCACATTCACTTAACTGCTGTACTGACTTAATATCACCCTGCGATTGTAAATACTGCGGGCTTGAATATAGTTTACGACTGATTTTACCCAAACGTTTTGCAACCAAGCGGGAGTCATCTAAATCCCCGATTCTGATCACGAGATCAAACCCTTCTTCAATTAAATCTACGCGACGGTTTATTAATTCCAGCTGTAAATTTACGTTAGGATACAGTCGTATAAACTGCGCTAAGCTCTCTTTTAGTACTTCATGCCCTATTCCTACAGATGCCCCCACTTTTAACTTACCACTGACTGTATCAAGTGATTTTGCCACTGACACTTTAGCAAGCTCAAGCTCCTGCTGAATACGTCGGCAATGTTCTAAATAACGCATACCCACTTCTGTAATGTGCTGTGTGCGTGTTGTACGCTCTAATAAGGTAACCCCTAAATTACTTTCTAGCCTTGCTATTTTACGGCTAAGTTGGCTTTAGGAATATTGACTCGCTCGGCGGCTAACGTGAAGCTACCAGCATCGATTACAGCTATAAATAGCATCATGTCGTTTAAATCAATGTCAGACACTTAAACACCTATTGTTGTTGAATTTGAAAAAGAAATTTGCATTTTTGCGCATTTATCAAACAATCATATCTCTCTAAAATGATTACATCAACTCAACGCACCAGTAAGGTATTAAGTATGAAAGTATTATCTAGAGATTCATTAAAGTTAGGCGGCTTTGCAGGCATTACAGAGCATCGCTTAGTGACCGATAGCAGGGTTTTTGGGGCGCGTAAAAAACCAGAAACTTTCGAAGGCTTTGGTAACATGGTGTACCTTGCTGATGCTCGATACAATCCATTAGGCAGCTCTGGTATGCACCCACATAGTGAAATCGATGTTATTTCAATTATTATTGAAGGCAGAGTGAGCCATGAAGGATCGATGGAACACGGTAAAGATTTAATAGCAGGTGATGTGCAAGTACAAAGAGCCGGTGGTGAAGGCTTTAACCACAACGAAATCAACCCTGACAACAAGCAAAACCGCATGCTACAGGTATGGGCCTTACCGGAGAAAAACGGCCAACCAGCCGACTACAAAGCATACACCCCCAGCAAATCAGGCGTCACCCGTATTTATGGCGGTGATAACAACCAACATACTACTTTTAACAGTCATACGGTTATGGAAATAGTGCATTTACAAGCAAGTGAATCAATGCAAATCGCACAAGAAAACCTTGCTTATATTATTTCAGGCGCTGCTGTTGCTGATAACTTAACAATCGGTACGGATGCAGAAACTACATCTCTAAACGAGGGTGACTTAATCTCAAACCAAGGTATTCACTTCTTAGCTAAAACAGATTTACACATGCTGGTTGTTAAAAAGCTTACAGACTAAGTTAAACATAAATGACGACCCACACAATGAATACCTGAGCTTAAAAGTTAATGTAGGTCGCTGATTTATCCCGACAATTTTTATAAGCACACTTAGATTGATCTAACTTTTTGTTATTTTAAAAACCAGCAGTGTAAAGGCCCTTAGCTACTTTTTTAATGCGTTAACAGCCTTCAAAACATGATCCATATCAACTTATTTACCGCTGTTTTTATAATCAGGAAAATAGCTTGATCTGGATCATATCACCCCCCGCTAAGTCGGCCTATGATTAACCCATAGACATCAGGAGGCAGGTTATGGACGTATTCTTTAGAGATTTTTTTAGCGACCCAGTACTATTTTTATCATTTGGTTTTTTAGGAATAGTTATTAGCTTATGCCTTTTCTTTGTGTATTTCTTTATGAAAAAAATACACGATGCAGATATTCCAGAACAGCATTAAGCACGACGCACAAAGCCCCTATCAAGTTATTTGATTAGGGGCTTTTTATTGCTAAAAATTTGTTACACTAGCGATTCAATTAGCTAAACAGTTTTAAATTATGTCTACAGAATTCAAGCCTGCTTGGTGGATGACCAACCGCCATGTGCAAACAATTATGCCGCGGTTTTTTCGCCCATTTCATACCACGCGCTACCAATTAGAGCAGCTTGATACTCCCGACGGTGATTTTTTAGAACTTGCTTGGTCACTTCCTAAAGACGATAACGCACCACTTGCTATTGTGCTGCACGGCCTCGAAGGCAATATCAATAGCTTTTATGCTAAAGGCATGATGAAAGCACTAAAAAAGCAGGGTTTTAGTGTTGTCTTAATGCATTTTCGTAACTGCTCTACGCAAGTTAACCGTTTGCCACGTGCTTATCACAGTGGTGAAACAGGTGATCTCGACTTTTTTATCAAACAACTTAAACAACAGTTTCCTCAGCGTTTAATGGTTGCAGTGGGTTTTTCGCTCGGTGGCAATGTACTGGCTAAATATTTAGGCGAACAAGGTGAGCAATGCTTACTCGATGGAGCGGCGGTTATTTCGGCCCCTTATGATTTATCGCCTTCATGCCAAGTAATTCGTAAAAGCTTGGCTAAAATTTATCAAAAGTACTTACTTGATCGCATGAAAAAATCAATGAAGCGAAAGCTCCCTCAAATCAAGCAACAAATTAACTTAACGCCTGAACAACTTATGGGTATTAACGATTTATGGCAATTTGACGATAAGCTTACCGCACCATTACACGGCTTTGTGGGTGCTGAAGATTACTACCAGCAAGCTAGCGCCATGCCTTTTTTAAAACATATAACAACGCCTACCTTACTTGTACACGCCAAAGACGACCCAATGTTGTCAATAAAAGCCGTGCCCAGTAGGCAAGATGTGAGTGAGCATGTTACGCTGCACATCTCAGAAAAAGGCGGCCATGTTGGCTTTATAAGTGGTAAAAACCCATTCAGGCCCATTTATTGGTTAGAACAGGTCGTGCCACACTACTTTACCCAGATCGTTAAAAAAGAGCCGTTATGATCATCCCCCATGAGCAGTTAGATAAAGACACCCTATACAATTTAATCGAGAGCTATGTGCTGCGCGAAGGCACCGATTACGGTGATGTTGAATACAGTATTGAGGCAAAAGTTAGTCAGGTAAAAAAACAGCTACACAATGGCGAGGCCATGGTGTTTTTTTCAGAGTTACATGAGTCGGTGACCATTATTTCTAAAAGCGAATTTAAAGCCCTTCAAAGTGAAGTGCAATTTAGCGAGTAAACTTGTAACCCGAGTTACAAAAATAGACAATGGCTTTTTCACTCAAAGAGCCATTAAAAATGATAAAACTAAGCTCAGTAGTTATTGCCGTTTCACTTGCTTTGTCCTGCCATACCCTACAAGCTACAAGTATTACCGCATCCGACAAGGCAATTAAACTCGCTAAAGATACAATATTGATCGATACCCATATTGACGTACCGTATCGTATACACCGAAATTGGGCCGATGTAACACAAGCGACTGACGGCGGTGATTTTGATTACCCACGTGCAGTTAAAGGCGGTTTAAATGCCCCTTTTATGTCGATATATATTCCTGCTCATTTAGAGTTTGAAGGCAAAGGTAAAAGCTACCAACTGGCAAACCAGTTAATTGATGGTATGGAAGCAATTGCACAGCGTGCACCTGATAGATTTGCAATTGCAGATTCGACCACAGATATTAAAGAACACTTTAAGCAAGGTAAAATATCGCTGGCGATGGGCATGGAAAATGGCTCTCCGATTGAAGGTGAGCTAAAAAACCTACAACACTTTTTTGACCGCGGCGTGCGCTATATAACGCTAGCTCATTCACAAAGCAATCATATTTCTGACTCGTCGTATGATATTCGCCGTAAATGGAAAGGCTTAAGCCCATTTGGTAAAGAGCTAGTAAAAGAGATGAATAACATTGGCATGCTAATCGATGTATCACACATTTCAGATGATGCGTTTTATCAAGTAATGGCATTATCTAAAACACCGGTTATTGCTTCACATTCATCATTGCGTAAATATACACCAGGTTTTGAGCGTAATATGGATGATAAAATGCTATTAGCGCTTAAAAAGAATGGTGGTGTTATTCAAATCAACTTTGGCTCAAGTTTTGTCACTTCAAGCTCACGTAATTGGTACGATCAACTCAATAACACCAAAGATTCAGCGAAAAAACAAGGCACTAAATTAAGCAAAGATTTTGATGCCGCTTATCGTGCTAAAAACCCATTCCCATTTGCAAGCTTAGAGCAAGTACTTGATCATATTGATCACGTTGTTGAGCTAATTGGTATCGATTATGTTGGTATTGGCTCTGATTATGACGGTGTGGGTGACTCATTACCTATTGGTTTAAAGGATGTATCAACCTATCCAAACCTTGTGCAAGGTTTAATGAATAGAGGTTACAGCGATACTGATATTAAAAAAATACTTAGTGGCAACACGCTACGAGTTTGGCAACAAGCCGAAGCCTATGCAGCAAAACATTAAGCGTTAATTTAATAAAGGTACGCCCATAGTTTATGGGCGTACCTTTACGCTAATCATCTATTTAAAACTATTTGCAACTCTCTTTCAGGGCTTTTTCTCTACATCTTTTAACAGACTTTAATACCCAAAAGCGGTAGATTATTGCTTTTTAATATGGAGTCTCCTACATGCCAATTAGTAAAGGATCTTTTGCTATTGCCCTTGCTTCAATTGCTGTTGCAATCTCATGCTATGGTGCATTTTTCAAATCTGCCCCCCTTGTTGCTCACCAGCTTGATACCGAAATTTTACAACAATCAGTAAAAGACTTACCAAAAAATAGCCACGATAGTCCGCCTTCTATTACAGAACTTCACAACAAGATAAGCGCTTTACAGCGACAAGTAGCAAACTTGAATTTACAAAACCCTACAGCTAACAAAGTACAAAATACGGATGAATTTAAAGAGTTAGTATTAGCCGTGTTAGTAGAGAAAGAGCAAGAAGAAGTAGCAAAAATGCGTGAAGAAAACCCGTTATACGGTTTTTATGTAGACTTGCCACAAGATTATGAGCTGCGTATCAAATCAGAGCCTGAATATGCCAAAAAGGTTACTGCGCAATTGCGGGAACAAATTCTTAACCCTAATCTTGCCGATATTGATAGGCTGGCAGCATTAAGCCAACTACAAATGAATATGTATATTTTGAATAAATCAAAAATGCCTGAATATGATTTTGAAGTAGTCGATAACATTTTAGATTTGGCTGAAAATAGTACTGATGATAAGTTTAAAATTCAAGCGATAGAAGTGACCACTCAATCACCTGTACTTGACTATCGCCTCGCAGAGCGTTTTACCTCGTTATTAAAACAAGACTCTAATGACTATATACGCCGCTTAGCTGGTCAGGGGCTGCTGGCACAGTATTACCAAGCCCAAGATTCGCAAAATGAATATAGTAAACAGATTGCCCAACACATCCTATCACTCTATCAAAATACATCTGATAGTACTGTGAAGTCAGTATTAAACGATATGATGGGCAATGAGAGCTTACTAGAAGAAATGCGAAAACACACTGAGGGCTAATTATTTAAAGGCTTGAGCTGTTAGATATAAAAAATTCATACTTGTATTTATCAAGGATCACTGGGCTTTGCCTATACTTGTCTATATAACCCCATAAATAAGCTATCAACATAACGTAATATGCGCACGATTAAAATTAAAAGTGGTATTACTATTAGCTACCAAGACCAAGGAGATAAATCAGCCCCCGCGATTATACTTATTATGGGCTTAGGGGCGCAGCTCATCGTGTGGCCTGAAGAACTCTATTTTGGCTTGGTTAATAGTGGCTTTAGAGTGATCAGGTTTGATAATCGCGATACTGGCCTTTCGAGCCAATTAGAACAGTATGGCGATCCGAGCTTACTAAAAATTTGGTTAAGTAAACGTCTGCCACTGACATCCAGCAATATGTATACTCTTGATGATATGGCAACTGATGTGATTGAGTTAATGGATGCACTGAACATAAAAAAAGCCCATCTAGTTGGCGCATCTATGGGGGGCATGATTGCACAAATTATTGCCGCAAAATATAAAAAAAAGGTCCTGAGCCTAACCTCAATCATGTCTAGCTCTGGCAAACTGAAACTATCATTATCTGGGCTAAAATTATTTCTACAACTAGTAAAACATCGCCCTAGGTCCCCTAACCGCAATAGCGCCATTCAGTATAATATTAAACTTAATCAACGAATCGGCAGTCCCGCTTATCCCCAAGATGAGCAAGTATTACGCAAACAAGCCATTTCAGGGGTAGATCGTGCGTATAACCCTCGGGGTTTCAATCGCCAATTAGCAGCCATTGCCGCAAGTGATTGCAGGCAACATTTAATGCCGAAAATAAAAGCGCCTACTTTAGTCATTCACGGCAATGTAGACCCAGTTATGCCCGTTGCCGCGGGTAAATTAACCGCGATGCAAATACGTAAAGCGAAACTAAAAATAGTCACAGGCATGGGTCATAATTTCCCACCTGCATTAATGGCAAAAATGACCAAGTGGATCAGTAAACACGTTAAAAAAGCAGAGAAAAAACGCGCCCAGAAAAAGTTAAAGAACAAGCCATAAGCTATCAGCTATCAGCTATCAGCTATCAGCTATCAGCTATCAGCTATCAGCTATCAGCTATCAGCTATCAGCTATCAGCTATCAGCTATCAGCTGCAAAATTTTGCTCATTTTAACTTAGGTGTCAAGAGAAGCTTGTCTTTCACTGACGGCTGACGGCTGACGGCTGACGGCTGACGGCTTAGAGCTTACAGCTCAAATCGCAGCCATTAAAAAAGGCCACCGAAGTGACCTTTTTCTAACAATTAACTTAAACGTTAATTATTACTCTACGATAGTTGCTACAACACCAGCACCTACAGTACGGCCACCTTCACGGATAGCAAAACGAAGACCTTCATCCATCGCGATTGGCGAGATTAGAGTTACA